>QNER01000222.1 GCA_003646175.1 Candidatus Parabeggiatoa sp. nov. 1 | reverse complement strand
TTCGGTGGGCAAGTGACACATGTATGCTAAGATTGGAAATAAGGGAATGGGCGCATTCCCATTTTCACGGACATAGTACAACGGATACTCGAAATAAACGGATAGGGCTGCACCGATCGTTTATAATTCCTCCAAAATGTCCTTTCGCATAGTTTAACCGCGGCAACTAGAAACAGTGAAAAATCATATGCAATCGCAATCAAATCACAAAACGAGTAGATGAACCTTATCCTTATCCGTTTATTTCGAGTATCCGTTGTACTCAAGAGCGGTTCAAGTGGTTTTTTTTGGAATGCGCCCTAAGGGAATTGCCCTTTCCCCTTGAACCGATCCCCTTTCCCCTTTCCCCTTATTTGACAAAAATGATCCTAAAATTTATCAAAACACTGGCATTGCTTATTTGGCTAGTCACTTTAACGGCTTGTATGACAATAACGCGCCCCGTCACCTTTTCAGATCAATATCAGGTTGGCGATGCCTACATGAAAATTCGTTTACAGGGAACTGTGGAATTAGCGAATGATGAAATCAACGGCATCCCATTAACGGAGTTATCGGGCTTAGTCTGGGATGAAGATGAAAAGCGGTTGTATGCGCTGTCTGATAATGGCAGCTTGTTTCATTTGCGCCCTATTATTAATAATAACACGCTGACTGATATTAAGGTGTTGTACGCTTATTGGCTACTTAATAACAAAGGAGAGCGGTTACAATCAAGAGATTCTGAGGGATTAGCCATTTTAAACGGAAATAACGGCGTCGCGGGGGATACTGAATTGGTGATTTCTTTTGAACGTCAGCCTCGGGTGGCGCGGTTTAGTCCACAAGGCACGCCGCTTGGCGATTACACTTTGCCAGCACCCTTACAAAACATCGAAAATTACTATAGTTCCAACAAAGCACTTGAAGCCGTAACGGTGCATCCGCGTTTAGGCATTCTCCTTGCCCCAGAATGGCCTTTAAAACAAAAAAATCAGGAATACTCGCTCAAAGGACAACATAAGCATACCATTTACACGCTGAATAACCAGCAATGGACTTTTCCCGCTTACCCCGCCCCCAACAGTGCGGTAGTTGCGTTAGAAGCGTTGGCAGATGGTTCGGTGTTAGTGCTAGAAAGAGCGTTTGTGTCAGTCTTTCAACCGTTTATTATTAGTTTGCGACAAGTGTGGTTATCTACCGGTAAAAATGGCTCAACCAACGTGAAATACCAACAAGTTGCGGTTTTGGATAGTAGTGAAGGCTGGGAAATAGATAATTTCGAGGGTTTGACGCATCATCAAAACACCTTTTTTATTATGGTAAGCGACGATAATAATAGTAGCTTGCAAAGCACATTATTGAGTTATTGGGAATTAGGTAATTGGTAATTGGGTAGTCCTGTACATGTAGTGATTTGACGGATGCTATCCCTCGATGGGATAGTATCCGTTTAAATGTCAAAGAAGGGAGCCTCTTGCAAAACTCTTAAAAATTCCCCAGGTTTCACCTGGGGCTATTTACGTTCAACCCCTTTGGGGTTGAGGTTTTTAAACGTTTTCCAGGTTTCGCCTGGACTACTTAAGAAAACTTGGGGCAACCCCGTAGGGGTTGAATTTGAATAGCCCTAGGTGCCAACCTGGGGTTTTGCAAGAGGCTCAAGGGATAAATTTACTTTTTTACTATCGTTTTTCAGACAACCAAGCTCACAATTTATCTCTGTGATTTCTTATACTTAATATTAATATTCAATCATTCGTTCCAGGCGTACCTTGCCCCCCCCAACACATTTATTCCAAAGCACTTTGGAACAGTATCAGTCTCTCCCCATTGGAATAAATCAGCTGCCAGAAATAACGGTACAAGTGAACCTGAAACGAAAAATAACCGTGCAGTTACTCGCTGCTTAACGATTTTGCCAGATTAACCAATTTAATCAACTCGGCGCGGTAGCCATACGGATCCTCACCACGCGCACCACGCGCCAAGCTTAAAATGTCATCATAAGAAAACCGCGCAAGATATTTACCGCCTCGCAATTGTTGACCAAAGGCAGCAACGGCTGCGGAAAAGCGGAAACGCTCGCTGGTTTTGCCCACCGTCTCAATGATCGCTTGCCGCAAAATAGCCCACTCCAGCAGTTTACTCGTATCGCCGTCTGGGGCTTTGTAACGTAGGCGCAAAAATGCTAACTCGTTGCTCCCCCGCCCCTCATGCACAGTTTTGTTGTCGCCATAGCGCAACTTTTCTAGGCGTTCGCCACCGCTACCTACCAAAGCAATTTCATATAACGCGGTGACAGTATGCCCTGCCCCGATTTCGCCTGCATCCACTTTGTCGTTGCTAAAATCTTCCCGCTTTAACATGCGGTTTTCGTAACCAATTAGGCGATATTCCGCGACGACAGCGGGGTTAAATTCAATCTGAATTTTAACATCTTTGGCTATCGTGTTGAGGGTAGAGGACATTTCATCCACTAACACTTTTTGCGCTTCGTTGAAGTTATCAATATAGGCATAATTGCCATTGCCGGCATCGGCGAGTTGTTCCATCAGATGATCATTATAATTGCCGGTGCCAAAACCAAGCGTGGTTAAGGATATCCCACTTTTGCGTTTTGCCTCAATGATATTTTTCAGGGCCTCAAAATTCACCGTGCCAACATTAAAATCACCATCGGTTGCCAACAACACGCGATTAATGCCACCTTTAATGAACGCTTGTTCTGCTACAGCATAAGCCAGTTGTATGCCGGCACTGCCATGAGTTGAACCACCGGCACTCAGTCGATTCAAAGCGGCGATAATTGTGCCGCTTTGATTGCCGGGCGTAGGTTCCAACACCAAACCAGATGCCCCAGCATACACCACCAATGAAACTTTATCCTTTGCCGTCAATTGCTTACTCAGCAATTTCAAAGCTGATTTGAGCAAACCCAATTTATTAGGGCTGCTCATCGAACCTGACACATCCACCAAAAACACCAAATTGGCAGGTGGCAATTTCTCTTTGGGAATCTCATAGCCCTTGATGCCGACGTGTAGCAAATGGGTTTGTTGATTCCACGGCGTTGGCGCGATTTCCGTCGTCACTTTAAAGGGCGGATCAAGACTCGAAGGCAACGGATAATCATAGCTAAAATAGTTGATCATCTCCTCAACACGCACCGCGTCATGCTGTGGCAACCGCCCATAGTTCAGCATCCGCCGCACATTGGTATAAGCCCCGGTATCAACATCAATGCTAAAGGTTGAGACGGGATGCTCGCGAACACGTTTGACGGGATTATCGTCAAAATGCGCGTAGTTTTCACGATTTGTGGGTTCGCTGGGTGGACGCAGTCCGGCTAAGGCATCGGGTGACGGTGCTATAGAAGCAGGGGCTTGAGGTGTCATCCTATCCATAAATGGCTCCATCCTATCCATAAAATCACGCATTTGTTCACCGTCAGAGGAAGTCGGGGGAGCTTGAAACAGATCACGCTTTTTTTCACCTTCATAGGAAGCCGGGGGAACGGGCTTGTACTCTGAAAGCGGTTCTACATGCGACGGTTCTTCCGCCTTGGTGTCCTCGACAGAGTCCTCCAATTCCTCCATTCCCTGCTCGCTACTACCACAGGCAGACAGTAAGAGGGTTACCACCCCCAAATAAAATACGCCTCGGTAACGAGGCTTTTTTCGTAATGTGTTGTTTTTCATAAAGTATATTCTCTTGAGTGAGTAATCGAACTGAGTACAACGGATTGACGAAATCAACGGATTTTAACTAACTGAGTACAACGAATCCCAGAACCGAAGAGCAGCGAAGCTAAATAATAGAATTGGAATCTCATTCGTTTCAGGCGTACCTTGCCCCTGGGGTGATAAAAACTAATGCACGAAAGCAGAAGTTTCGATACCACCCCAACGCCAACGGCTAAAACCGTTGTCTAAAAGCGAAAAAAGGCTCAAGCCGACTGACTCACCCCAAGGCGTGGGTTTTCTTAGTGCCCTTTAGGGTTTGGCGCTTCGCACCCCCGCTTTCAGACAACTGCTTTCACGCCAAAGTTTTTTTTGCGCGCAAAAACTTTGGCGTGAAAAGGGATATTTCCGCTCTTCTGCACTAGGCACATGGCTCAAAAACTTGACCATTTGTTTCCGCATTGAGAAAAAATATTAAAAAATAGTAAGTTGAGTTAAATAACCCGGTTTTCATTAAAAATTAATACTTCACACTTCACAATTCACCCGGTTTTCATTAAAAATTAATACTTCACAATTCACAATTCACAATTACCCCACCTTGCCCCCCAACACATTTATTCCAAAGCACTTTGGAACAGTATCTGTCTCTCCCCATTGGAATAAATCAGCAGCCAATCTTCTTTCCCATCGCCATTGACATCAGGCATCGGCGCAACTTGTAGCTGGTTTTCAGTGAGTGGGCTGCCTTTTGTCACCAGATAATCCAACACCCCATGATAGTTTTGCTTACCCAGTTTGAAAGTCACTAGCCCTTCTGGATCCATAACAACATTTTTAGCGGTTGAATACAATACTTCTGGCTGCGCGAAGGCCGGATAGAAGAATTGTTGACGTTGCGTACCATTGTTGTCTATAAAAATAGTATAAACAACGGCTACCCCGATGATATGGGGAGAGTCCATCAAAAATAGCCCAGGCGCATTTTCAAAGCCCACTTCAATCGAAACCCAATCAGGACGTGCGCTATACCAGTATTCATCTGTGGCAGGAATGCGTAGATTACCGTTAATTTGTAGGATAACTTCAGGCAAGCCCAAGTCAGCCAAACCGTTTTGTAATGTGCAAGGTGCTTGTACTGCCGGTTGCGCGAGTATCCCAATGCCGGTGTCAGTGACAAAACGCACATTTTGTTGCTCAAGTAGTTCCATAGCCGCAGGATGGTGGGTGCTTGTCACTGAAATCGGTTGTACGGCAAAACGTAAAACATCTACCGTCAATTGCAAATAGCCATAGTCAGCCGCTTGAGTAATAACCCAGCCATTGTTTTTGAAATCAGCTAAAGCGTTAATAGCCGTTAAAATACCTTCACCCGGTGCCAACACATCTTTGGATAAGTCTACACGCTGCACCGATGTTTGCAGGACACAATCCACAGACACCGCGGGTAAGTCCGGCAACAACGCCATGAGTTCCAAGTCAGTCGGCATGTGTTTCTGATGCGTAAAGCGTACCCCTTTACCCAAATTTACCGGTTCACCCAGTTGCACAGTGCCACTCATAATAACACCGGATAACTGACTGTTGTCTTTAACTGTCAAGTTCTCTAACCATGCAGGCGCGTTTTCATCACCCGCAATCACACCTTGCAATTGCCCACCACTGATGCGCGTATTGGCCGCTAAATGGACATTTTGGAAAGTACCGCCTACTTGGCTGTTGTTGATGATGTCACCTGACAACGTACCGCCCGTGATGCGGGCACCCCGAAAATCAAAATCTTTCATAGTGCCTTGATTAGTCATGTAGCCGGTGACAATCCCACCGATTAATACCGCACCGGGTTGTATGGTTGAGTTAGAAATCCAACCATAGTTATAAATAGTACCGGCGAATACCGCATTGGCAACACTGGCACGCACCACAGTGACATCCGTCAGCGTTTGCCATTCTGCATTACAAGTGATTGTTATCAAACCACTTGTGGGGCAAGGTAAAGCCTCTTCTGGTTTGTGCCCAACATCACTGTTTTTGATAAATAGGGCTGTCACCATTTTATTGGTTGTTATCGTCACTTGACACTCGTCTGTCCCGGCACAGTCTCCACGCCAACCGGCAAAAAAAGAATCGGCATTCGGGGTTGCTGATAGCGTCACGACTGTGTTGACATCATAAGTTTTGGTGCAATGACTACCACATCCCGTGATATTGCCACCGCCGGTACCGGTTTGATTGACGATTAAGGTGGGTAGCTGCTCAAAAACGGCTATCACGTCTTGAGCCTGATCCAGAGTGATAATGCAATGGCTATTCCCTGAACAAGCCCCACGCCAACCTTTAAAGTAAGAACCAACCTCTGCATTTGCAGTTAACGTCACTTGGGTGTTGGCATCATATTCCGCAGCGCAATCATGACCACAATCAATCCCTTGTCCCGTGACATGCCCGCGGCCCGCACCTTGGTGATTGACGGTGAGGGCATATTGTTTTATCTCAACAAAGTTAAAAGTGGCTGTCACGTTTTGGGTGGCACTCATAGTCAGTTGGCAAACCGCTGTGCCGGCACATGCACCATGCCAACCTGCAAAGGTAGAACCAGCACTGGGTGTGGCTATTAACGGCACTACTCGATCAGCCTCATACCGTTCGCTGCAATCAGGACCACAATCAATGCCATAACCCGTCACGCTACCTTCACCAGTGCCGTCTTTAGTCACTGTCAGGGTATTCGTATCAGTAATCACTATTATCACCTTTTCAGTGTGCTTATTAAGCAGCGATTGCCCCGCGGCCGATAGCACCGCTGTTTTTTCGGTAAAGTATACCTCTGTACTCCCCGGCTTGTTAGCGGTTAAATTCAGCGTTGCCACTTCAAACGTGCCACTGACTGGCGAGGCAGTTTCTACATGTAATTCAATACAGCCTTGATGACTATCACAATCGCTAGGTGGCGTTGGAAATACTTGCTCGAAGCTATTTCCCGGCGTTAATTGATTAAATTGCCAAAAGTCAGCATCAAACCACCATTCAAGCACGATTGAACTTACCTTCTGATTGCCCGCCTGTATCTGGGCACTGATAGCTAAGGACGCGCCCACCGAAACCGGCTGCGGGGTAGCAATAAGTTTGAGTGCCACCTTCTCATTGCTTTCAAAGGTTGCGGTGACATTTTGGTTCTGATTCATAGTCATTTGGCAAATACTTGTCCCGGCACAAGCACCATGCCAACCCACAAAAGTAGAACCCACCGCCAGTGTCGCGGTTAAAGTGACTTGCGTGTTTTCAACATATAATTCGGTGCAATCACTGCCACAATCAATACCATTGCCAGTGACGCGCCCATTGCCCACGCTATTAATGGTGAGTGCAAATTCATCAGGAGGCAACTGGTTAAAAATGGCGGTGATGTTTTGAGCAGCCGTCATCGTGACTTGACAAGTTGCGGTGTCGGCGCAATCACCGCGCCAACCGGCAAAGGTAGAAGTTGCATCGGGTTTCGCGGTTAAAGTCACGACGGTGTTTTCAACATATTGCCGGGTACACTCATTGCCACAATCAATACCATTTCCAGTGACATGCCCACTACCGGTACCTATTTTGCTGACGGTGAGTAGATATTCAGGGAGTGGTATCAGGTTAAACGTGGCTACCACATTTTGAGCCGCACTCATGGTAACAGTACAATCTGTCGTGCCGGTACAAGCACCGCGCCAGCCGACAAAAGTAGAACCGGCTGATGGCGCAGCGGTTAAGTTCACAAGCGTGTCCTTAACATAGTGTTTGCTACAATCTTTGCCACAATGAATACCTTGCCCGGTGATATGTCCGCTACCGGTGCCTTCGTTGCTAACGGTGAGTTCATATTCAATCAGATTAAAAGTGGCTGTCACGTTTTGGGCGGTATTCATAGTGACTTGGCAAATCCCGGTGCCGGTGCAAGCGCCACGCCAACCGATAAAAATAGAATCCGCCAAAGGTGTCGCGGTTAAAGTCACCGGCGTGTCTTTAATATATTGCTCGGTGCAATCACTACCACAATCTATACCATTACCGATAACGCTACCATTGCCGGTGCCCGCATTATTGACTGTCAAAGCAAATTTATCCGCGGGAACCAGGCCAAAAGTGGCCGTCACGTTTTGATTGGCATTCATGATCAGACGACAAGTGCCGGTGCCAGTGCAACTCGCACCATCCCAACTGGTAAAGACAGAACCCGTTTTGGGCATCGCGGTTAAGGTCACGAGTGTGTTTTCAACATATTGCTCGGTGCAATCTGGTTGACAATCAATACCTTGTGCGGTGATCTGTCCGCTGCCGAGGCCTTGAGCACTAATCGTCAACATATACTCAGGTAGGGGTATCAGCTCAAAAGTGGCCGTCACGTTTTGGGCGGCATTCATCAAAACTTGGCAATCCCCGGTGCCAGTGCAAGCGTCACGCCAGCCGGCGAAAGTAGAACCTGCTGAGGCTGTCGCGGTTAAAATGATGGGGGTGTCTTTAACATATAACCCAGTGCAATCGCTACCACAATCAATGCCGTTGCCGGTGACACTGCCAGTGCCAGTTCCGGCCTTATTGACAGTCAGTGCAAATTCATCAGGAGGCAATAAGTTAAAAGTGGCCGTGACGTTTTGAGCCTGATTCATAGTCACTTGGCAAGTGCCCGTGCCAGTGCAAGCGTCACGCCAGCCGGCAAACAGAGAATTATCAGCGGGTTGGGCGGTTAAGGTGACAAGTGTGTTAGCGTTGTAATCCGCCGAACAATCAGTGCCACAATCAATACTGTCTCCGGTGACGCTACCCATACCGAGGCCATTTTTGCTGACGTTCAAACGATAGGCCTTAATAGTAAAGGTGGCCGTGACAGTTTGCGCCTGATTCATGATCACTTGACAATCTGGCATCGTACTTTGGCAAGCCCCACTCCAGCCGGTAAATAGATAATGCGTATCGGGTTGGGCGGTTAATATCACCGACGTATCGGGGCGGTATGCGTCTTCACAGTCAACACCGCAATCAATACCGGTGGGCAAACTGGTTACTGTGCCTTGCCCTTGTGTTTGCACACTCAACAGCTTGGGCGGTATCAAATCAAAAGTGGCTGTGACATTTTGAGCCTGAGTCATCGTGACTTGGCAAGCAGGTGTCGTGCCGCTACAAGCGCCATTCCAACCGGTAAACAGAGAATCAGTGGCGGGTGTGGCGGTTAAAGTGAACGAGGTATTGGCATCATACTCATTAGTACAATTAGTTATACAATCAATACCTTGCCCCATCACTCGGCCGCTACCAGTACCGGTTTGATTGAGTGTGAGTGAATACCTTTTTAGCTTGAAAGTGGCCGTGACGTTTTGGGGCTGAGTCATCGTGACTTGACAAGTTGCGGTGCCAGCGCAAGCGCCACGCCAGCCAACAAACAGAGAATCGGCAGCGGGTTGGGCGGTTAACGTGACAACTGTGTTGGCGTTGTAATCGGCCGAACAATCCGTGCCACAATCAATACTGTCTCCGGTGACGCTACCCATACCGAGGCCATTTTTGCTGACGTTCAAACGATAGGCCTTAATAGTAAAGGTGGCTGTGACAGTTTGCGCCTGATTCATGATCACTTGACAATCTGGCATCGTACTTTGGCAAGCCCCAGTCCAACCGGTAAAGAGATAATGCGTATCGGGTTGGGCGGTTAATATCACCGGCGTATCGGGACGGTATGCGTCTTCACAGTCAATGCCGCAATCAATACCGGTGGGCAAACTGGTTACTGTGCCTTGCCCTTGTGTTTGCACACTTAACAGCTTGGGTGGTATCAAATCAAAAGCGGCCGTCACGTTTTGAGCCTGAGTCATAGTCACTTGGCAAGTACCCGTGCCAGTGCAAGCGTCACGCCAACCGGCGAAAGTAGAATCCGTTGAGGCTGTCGCAGTTAAAGTAACGGGTGTGTCTTTAACATATAACCCAGTGCAATCACTACCACAATCAATGCCTTGTCCGGTGACATTCCCAACCCCAGCCCCTACCTTATTAACAGTCAGTGTAAATTCATCAGGAGGCAACAAGTTAAAAGCGGCCGTCACGTTTTGGACCTGATTCATAGTCACTTGGCAAGTACCCGTGCCAGTGCAAGCGTCACGCCAACCGGCGAAAGTAGAATCCGTTGAGGCTGTCGCAGTTAAAGTAACGGGTGTGTCTTTAACATATTGCTCAG
>QNER01000221.1 GCA_003646175.1 Candidatus Parabeggiatoa sp. nov. 1 | reverse complement strand
GCTGTCTTCGCGTTTTTCAAAAAAATAGCGCAGCATGGACAAATTTAAGGTTTTGCCAAAACGCCGTGGGCGAGGCAGCAATAGAACTTTAGTCGCACGATCAATGACTTCTTTGATAAATAAACTTTTATCGACGTAGTAGTAATCCTCTTCGCGGACTTCTTTAAAATCGGACACGCCAATCGGTAATTTTTGAGACATGATTTTCCTCTTTTTTGACTTGCTGTTTAACCCGTTCACTTTTTTTGATTTTAGAAGTACTTGCAAAACTGGCTTGTGAGGTAATAGGTCATAAATAGTCAAATCTCTCCAATTATTCCAAGTTCATCATTTATAAGTTATTGAATTAACTTCCTTTTAACCTTAAATGAACTGAGGCGTGTTTTGTTTGGTAGTCTTTACAAACCAATGGAGATATTAAAAATCAATGACTATACAATAGGCCGCTTATTTTTTATATTTTATCAGATTTTTGTTTTGAGTATTTGAATTGAGGCCCAAAACTGGTTATTTGTTCTATGGTCAAAGATTTTTAAGCTTAAACATCTTTCAACCAATAACCCCATATCGATATGAACCATTCCCAATTTTCGATTTCCACGGTTTGAACATATTGGTTTGTAGGAAATACTCAAAAACTGATAAAACCAATTGTGAACGGTGAATTGTGAATGAAAAAATCGCACACGTATTTTGCATGAACCAAACCCTACTAAAAAGCTTTCAGTCAATACCCTAGTACGAGTCTGCTTAAATATGTTACGTTAGCAATGTTATGCAACACAAATGTTGCATCCAATCCCATGCGGTGCAACCAAAAAGGCTCTTGTTATGAGCATTATTTGGACGTATGATGCTCGCCCATCAAGATGCTTTCGCAGGCAGCTCAGACAATTTATTGTGCTATGGTTTAAATGTGGGCAATGATATACGGGAAGTACACTTCTTTCCGGATTGAACGGATTTATTAATAGGCCAAGGGTAGGCTGTTGATAAAGAGCTATCGATTGGAGAAATAGGGTTATCTATTTTTATTCCCAATGTTAGTTTAGTAGGGTGGGATCGCTGTCGGCACTATCTCAAACACCATCCCAAATCTGACCGACAGCGATCCCACCATCCTCGAAATTAAAATAGGCAACACGTTTAAACCCTTTCTCCGCTTAAAATCAACAGCCTAGGTCAAGGGTAATGGCTAATAGGTAAAAAAATGGTTTTTTAATAAGTTTTTGTAATCAGGCACTGGTTCAGTTCAATGTAAGTTTTAGAGTTATATCAAACGACTTTTTGCATTTTAATGTTCAATAATTGACTCATTTATTTATAAGTATTTTACATGGAATTGAACCTGCGCCTAAGTTATAAAGAAAACCCCCGGCTAACCTGTTCATAAAGCAACAGATCAAGGCGATTATACTTCTCCAATGCAGCCTGTGTTTGGGCATCAATTTGATGTAAGTGCTTCGTGGGATCAACATTGATATAGGGAATCTCATAAGAAGATTGCCACCCCAATGTTTTGCCAAGCAAAGCCACCGATTCTGCAAACTTTTCTACCAATCCAACAAAACAAAAGTGCTTCTCAATATTTGCTAATGCTTGCTCAAGCATCTGAGTATCATCAAACAGATCAGGTTGTCCCTGAGCGGTAAGAAGACGAGTAATATGGTTGTTGGTTTCTATGGTTATCTCGCTTTCCAACATCTCTAAAAGTGACATACCACCCTGTATCGCTGCATGATGAGACGTGTCTGGATGACGTGCATTGTGACTATAAAAAGAGAGCACTCTGTCTATAGGATGACGTAAAAAAGCGATATATTGATAATTTTGCAGACGTAAAAATTTATGTATACCAAAGTGAACATGCCCATAAACGACTTTTGCTGCCGGTAAATTGGCTCTCACTTCTTTAACCACATCCGGTTGATATGGCATTGGATAAAGTATAAACAATCCTTACCCGGATACTCTTTTTCAATGATTTTGCGTAAGGAAGTGCCTGCCGTTTTAGGTATATGTAAAAATATTCATTCTTTTTTGAGACTCAGACATGTTGATTTAGGGATTTGACGGATGCTATCCCTTTTTCGGGATAGTCTCCGTTTGAAAGGATTTGACGGATGCTATCCCTTTTTCGGGATAGTCTCCGTTTGAAAGGATTTGACGGATGCTATCCCTTTGAGGGATAGTATCCGTTTGAACACCATGCCCATTTTTAACAACAGATTAAGATTTTTTCCATACCGAAAAATATTCCAACTGATTGTCATTTCCAAGACTGACAAACACACAAGTTGTTTTTAATTGTAATAGTTCAAACGCACTTTGCATCAATTCACTAAAACGCTGTGAATCCCAAACATGAGCATGTTCGCGTCGTTTTTTGACGCTGTTGACATGATGTTGTAGTTTGTCGGGACTGAGGGGAAAAAGTTCGGGATGTACACCCTGCAAAAAGTCTATATAGTGTTCATCAGTCACAACAGTCACATTATTTTCATATTCTTCTGTCAGATGTGCAAATGAAGTCAAAGCCCGATTTTTGTCAAAGGTAAAATGTTTATCGGGTGCTGAAATAATCACGTAACCGGTACGCTTTGTGACTCGAAAGAGTTCTTTTACCACGTTGATTGGATTAGCAACATGTTCAATAACATGATTGAGTATCACAAAGTCAAAGCGTTCGGCCTCAAATAGAGACAACCCTTGTTTATCCAAATCGCAAATATAATTCACCTCAACCAGATCGTTGATATTTAATTCGGGAAAAGATTGGATAGCCACTTCCTTGGATTGAGCATCACCATATTCAATGGTGCAATGTGCTGGAATTATCGCCGGTTGATGAAAGGCACCAATTTCTAAACCATGCCCTGTCAGCAAATTATAACCGTCCTGCCGATGACTTAGATGTGTAGACATTTATTTTTTTTAAATGGGTAATGGGTAATGGGTAATCGTGTGAAAGCTTAAGTGCCACAGTCAGCCATAAATTTAAGTGATTAATTTTCCCAACCCTTTCCGGGTTGAATATGAATAGCCCCTGGTGGAACCTGGGGTGGGGAAAAATGGCCCCACGTCAACCCATTGAAGGGTTGAATATGAATAGCCCCAGGTGGAATCTGGGGTGGGGAAAAATGGCTTTTTTTGATTGATGGTGCGTGGAACGTACCCTACGCTTGCCGGACATTTCGTCTACTTTCATGGATGACGTTGACTATCTCATCGGCTGTAATGTCGGGCCGGCCAATATCTCCAACTTCAAGAGGGCTAGAGACTTTCTTGAGAATAAAAATTTGTCCTTTATGTTTAATCTGCACTTCCTTTTCCTGACACGCCCTATCCAATAGAACAATAAGCTCTTGAGACCGTTGTGGATATGCCTTCATGAATCTACCTCCAGAACTTCTATATTTAAGTGCTTTGCAGCTTGAATGAGCCCGTTGTCTAAAGAGATTAAAGGTGCATTTGACGAAATAGCACAACTAATCAAATAGGCATCATAAGCGTAAATGTTGAGTTGTTCGGCCATTTCTAATGCGGATTCCATTGATATATCAACAAACTTTATTTGGATTGTTTGATAGAAATGGTAAGCCGATTTGGCTTCTTCCAAGGTAATCCGTTTTTGCTTGAATAGCCGAGAAAAAGCGTTACCGATTTCCCAATGGATGGAATGAGGGGCAATCAAATTAGCACCCTTTGTCAGATTAAGCAAGTCTTCTTTAGTCCCCTCGCCAAGAATAACGGCAATAATGGCCGAAGTATCAATAACAATATCCATAAAAATTTACCACTACATAATGCTCAGAAAAATAACGTAACGTAACGAATGCTATACCTCGATGGGATAGTATCCGTTCACTTTGAAAAGTCTAACCTACGCGCTTTGGGTTGTTCAGAAAAACTATATAATAAAGGATAAAATTAATTTGACAATGTTGTATTATCATTCGTTTCAGACGAACCTTGCACGAAGGGGTCATGTGACATTGTCAAGTCAATATATTTTTTTATCCCGTTCCCTATTTTTATTTCAAGGCCTCAACTCTAGGCGGCCACGCATACGCAAAATCTTCCGTCTCTAAGGTCAAATTGGGGTTATAGGCAAAGTCTGTCACCAAAGTATTTCCCCACCGGCCTTTCATGTAGTCACATTCCTTTTTAAAACGTGCTTGTTTCTCAGGTGTCGTTTCCCCACCCCGGCTCACCGATTCGTGATGGTATAGTTCTGCGTAAGGTGTCCAGAGTATTCGCAAACCCGATTCTTTTAGCCTTAAACATAAATCGACATCGTTAAAGGCAATGCTAAAATGTTCGGCATCTAACCCGCCCACCGCCAAAAAATCCTTTTTACGCATCACCAGACAAGCGGCGGTGACTGCGGAAAGATTCTGAATCAGACAGGCTCGGCTAAAGTAACCAAACTGAGTACGCGGAATATATTTGTGAGCATGTCCGGCGACACCACCAATCCCTAATATCACGCCACCGTGTTGTAAAATGTCATTAGGATACCACAGTCTCGCACCAACGGCACCGATTTCTGGGCGCAACGCATGACTGACCATTTCTGTCAACCAGTCAGCGTTAATCACTTCTATATCATTATTAAGCAAGCCAATCAATTCTCCTTGGGCGTGCTCAACAGCCATATTGTTGATAGCAGCATAGTTGAAAGGATGAGGATAGTCGATAATACGCGCTTTTTCATCATTCTCAAGTTGCTGCATGTACTCCAAAGTGGCTGGATCATCGCTGTCGTTGTTGACAATCAAAATTTCAACGTTTTGATAATCGGTTTTGGTTAAAATGCTTTCTACACAACGACTTAAAAAGTCTAACCTATTACGAGTAGGAATAATCAAACTGACAAGCGGTAAATGGGTAGGTAAGACATATTGAACTCGTATCGCCCCCGGGACATTCGGAGATTCTGTGACACGCGCTTCAATATTGCGCCGTTCCAAATGTTCACTGATCGCTTTTTGTGCGGCAATGATCGCATAAGGTTTTTCATCCGGCCGTGTGGCAGTGCTGCCGCTCACCGCTCGCCAATGATAAAGTACACGCGGAATATGACGAATCTGAGTCACATTGATTTGCTCAATGGCTCGCAGTGCTAAATCATAATCCTGTGCGCCTTCATAGCCTTCCCGAAACCCGGCAATTTTTTGTATTAAAGAGGTACGATAAACGGCAATATGGTTAATCAGATTGTAAGATAAAAATAAGTCGGGATTCCAATCCGATTTAAAATACGGATCGTAACGTTCTCCTTTTTCGTTGATTTTATCTTCATCGGAATACCACAACATCGCATCGGGATAATCAAGAATAGCCTTTGCCACCCAAAACAGCGCGTGCCTCGCTAACCTATCATCATGATCTAAAAAGCTCACAAAGTCGCCGGTGACTAATTCAAGGGCCGTATTTGAAGCAGCCGAAATATGTCCATTGTCGGTTCTAAACTTGACTTTGATACGGTTATCACGCGTCGCATATTCTTCTAAGACGTGGCGCATCTGGGGTTGAGTTGAAGCATCATCCGCAATGCACAATTCCCAATTCGTATAAATTTGCTGTTGCACGGATTCAATGGCTGTCCGTAACCATTTTTCATCGGTATTGTAAGTGGGCATCACAATAGAGATAACGGGGTGATAATCCCATTCCTTTATGCGTTGTTGCATCCGCTTAACTATTTTTTTGGTTAAGCTATCATAGTTTTGAATCCAGCGGGAATAATCCTTTGGATTAGGTTGTATAAGGGCTTTGGAAAGCGACGGTGCGGTTGTCGTTTCTAGCAGCTTGATTGGAGTCACAGAAGTTCTTATGCTAACCGGCGTTATGGGTTCATTGTCAGTAACGTCAGTTTGTGATTGCCACGCTGCAATGCAGCCCAGCGTTTCTTGAATATGATCCTGTGCCGTCAGCCCCGCTTTTCTGAACATGAATTTCAATATGACTTTAGTCAGAAAATGTCCGGATCGCCATGTCAGGGAGTTAAACACGGCTTTTATATCTGCGTTTAACGCGCCAAGCCATTGTATTAGTTTATGTATTTGGTGTAATTGCGTATCCGTTTTTATGAACAATGCTGAAATAATCTGCTCTTTTTCAGTCAGCGTCTCTTGGGTTTCAGTTAACTGTGTTTGTAACAGATGTTTTTGATGATCAAGCTCGGTTATTTCTTGTTCCAAAGTGGTAACCTGATTTTCAGCCACTAACAATTGGTTTCGATAACTAGCAACTTGAGTTTGATATTTAGCGTTTTGAGCTTGTTGAGTTTGCAAGGTTTGCTTTAACGCTTCACTATTTTTCTGTAAGTGAGTAATTTCTTCATCGCGTGTGGCAATTTCAGCATCGCGCTCAGCAACTTCTTCAGCACGTTTGGCAATTTCAGCATCGCGCTCAGTGATTTGTTGTTGCAATCTCAACGCTTCTTGTGCGGCATCAAGCTGGTTTTTATATGCTTGCAAAATTTCGGCCGCCCCTGAAGACAGATTAGGCAGAAGCTCTAATTGGAATATAGTCCCATTTTCAAAAGCTTCAACTAAAATCGCTTGTTGGTGGTTGATATGGGTGTTTTGTAATTGGGTATCGCCGTGTTCACGGAAGAAGGTTGGATCGATAAATGCCCGTATTTCTTTCTCAGAGGGTAAACGTAATCCTTGGACTTCACAGTCGAGTAACTCTTGATGTAATTTTTTGACGGCCGCCACCGGATGACTCATCAATTCTTCGTGGCAAACCAAGATTCTTGGCATATCGGCGGTATTGGCTAATCCATGTAAATTATATTTTTCCCATAAAGCGATACCCAACATCTTATGAAAACCTTCGCGTGTTTTTAACGATTGGGCAACTTGGATGGGGCTGCGATGTACATAAACACACACCGGGATTTCAAGCAAGGGCTGCCAAAATGGGAGTAATAAGCAGAAACGAGGATCTTTCATCATCCAAGGGCGATGAGCATCAAGCCCCAAAATGATCTCGCGTGCTTTTAGTTCAAATTTACTCTGAATCTCAGGGGTAATATCAGTTGTCTTAAACTGACTGAAATTGTCCCAAGTAATTCCCAAGGCGGTTAAAAAATTTTCATTTAAATGGAGAGTATCCCATCGTTCCCAATAACCTTTGGGATTGGCGGTGGTGGGCGGCACTGCCACTTTTTCCGGCGCGAAGTAAGCCCCCATCATATTTAACAGACGCGCTACAATAGAGGTGCCGGATCGATGCATTCCTAAAACAATTATTTGCATATCAGTTACCAGTTATCAGTTGCCAGTTATCAGTTAGTAAACTCATGTGCATAGAGTAGCAACCTCAACGGGCATTTGTAATAAAACGTTGCGGGCGGAGTTACAAACACCAGCCCAATGCTTAACTTGACATATTATTCGTTTCAGGCGTACTTTGTACAAATTGCTCAGGAGTACAAGGCGAACCTTGTACGAAACCGGGCGTGATTTGAAATTCGTTTCAGGCGAACCCGCAGGGAAAATAAATTCGCTCTGTACCCCTGATAATATGGTTTTTTGTACACAGTTCGCTTTGTACTCCTGATAATATGACATGACATTATCAAGTTAATTCCTTTTGTCCATGCCGTTATAGTATAAAATGTTATAAATCTCTCATCAACAGACAACAATGTGGTTATTTGTGCCTGTGCAAAACTGTGATTGAGTGAACCCACGCCAAAAGACTCTTCTTCAAAATTAATCAGTTCAGTCATCAAGTTATCTCCTTGTGGTTTGATTTAAACCATTCCCCCACTCCCCCAAGTTTCACTTGGGGCTATTCACATTCAACCCCTTCATGGTTGGGGCCATTTTTCCCATCCCCCTAGGTTTCACCTAGGGCTATTCACATTCAACCCCTTAAGGGTTGGGGCCGTTTTTTCCCATCCCCCTAGGTTTCACCTAGGGCTATTCTATTCACATTCAACCCCTTAGGGGTTGCTAATCTTTACCCATAAATAAATCATTGAAAATGATTAATTATTAATTAGAAATAGGTGAACGAAGGCATCATTAATTGTTAGCCCATTGTTTTAATTAATAATTTACAATTCGCGCTTAAAGTTTTTCTAGAAAAACTTTAGCCACGAACTAGCGTGTTAAATTTGAATCAATTTTGCGGTTGATTTTTCACCCGAATTTCAGGTCAAAATCTGATTTCTTTTTTAGAAATCCGATTTTTTCTTCAGTTGAGATTATTTCTTTTTTAGAAATCCGATTTTTTCTTCAGTTGAGATTATTTCTTTTTTAGAAATCCGATTTTTTCTTCAGTTGAGAAATCCGATTTTTCCCCAAAATCGGATTTCTGGTCAAAATCGGATTTCTTTTTTAGAAATCCGATTTTTTCTTCAGTTGAGATTTTTTTAGAAATCCGATTTTTTCTTCAGTTGAGAAATCCGATTTTTCCCCAAAATCTGATTTCAAATATCGAGTGACGGTGAGATTGACAATGGAATAAAACTAGGGTGAAAAATAATCCGTAAAACCACGTCAGATTTAACACCCCAGCCACGAACACAATTTATATTCAACCCCTTCAGGGTTGCTAATCTTTACCCGTGAGTAGATAAGTCATTGAAAATTATCTGATTATAACGGATTTTGTTGATACTTTATCAAAGTGCCAACCCTTCAGTTGTTGAATGTGAATAGCCACAGGTGCAACCTGTGGGAAATGTGCCCCTGCGCCAACCCTGAAGGGGTTGAATGTGAATAGCCACAGGTGGAACCTGTGGAAATAATTATTTAAAATTCAAGCAATTATATTTTTCAACCCAAAAAGTGACAATCAGAAAATTATTAATAAATTATTGTGAACGAAGGCTTCATTAATTGTTAACCTATTGTTTTAATTAATAATTCACCATTCACCATTCACCATTCACCATTCTCTAGGCGGATACGCCAACGCCAAATCTTCATACTCAATCGTTAAATTTGGATTATAGTAGGGATCGTTTAAAAGCGTTTTACCCCACCGCGATGTCATATAGTTTAATTCATGGCGCAAGCGTAAATATTTTTTTAAGGTATTATCCGATCCTCGGCTGGCAGATTCAAGATGATAAAGTTCCGCGTAAGGTGTCCAGACGATTCGATAGCCACGTTCGCGAATCCGCAAACATAAGTCTACATCATTAAACGCGACTTTGAGATGTTTTTCGTTGAGCCCCCCAACTTCTTCAAATACACTGCGGCGCATGATAAGGCACGCTGCCGTCACCGCGGAATAATTTTGGATTAAAAACGGTTTCCAATGATAGCCCGGTGCTTCTCTCGCAAGAAATTTAAAACCATGTCCCGCCATACCGCCTAACCCGACTATCACCCCGGCATGTTGGATCGTATCATTAGCATAATAAAGCTTAGCACCCACCGCACCGATGTCAACTCGTAGCGCATGACTCACCATTTCTGTCAACCATGCTGGCGAAATCACTTCTAAGTCATTATTAATAAAGCCAATCATTTCACCAGTGGCATGAGATACGCCAATATTATTAAGCTGCGAATAATTAAATGGGGCTGCGTGGCGAATGACGGTAACGCGGTTATCTTGTTGTATTTCTTTAAAATAATTAAAAGTATCGGGTTTTTCACTACCATTGTCCATGATAATGATTTCAATATTTTTATAATCTGTCTGGTTAAGTAAGCCCTCCACCGTGCCGCGCAGTAATTTGAGTTTATCACGGGTGGGAATAATCAAACTGACTAGCGGCTGCTTAGCCGGCAACGGGTAAATCACGCGAGTATGCCCACCAACGGCTTCGACAACTTTAACCGATTGATTTAAGCGTTGAAAATGCGCTTGCAAAGCAAAACCATCATTCGTT
>QNER01000220.1 GCA_003646175.1 Candidatus Parabeggiatoa sp. nov. 1 | reverse complement strand
GCGCAAAACCAACCCGATCAAATTGGCTATACCTTTCTCAAAGATGGCGAAACTGAGGAAATCAATCTGACTTATGCCGAATTAGAGCAACGTGTCAGAGGCATAGCCGCCAAGCTTCAAAACCGGGCTGGCGAGCGTGCTTTGTTATTGTATCCGACGGGTTTAGATTATATCGCGGCTTTTTTCGGCTGTCTGTACGCAGGTGTCGTGGCAGTGCCCACTTATCCACCACGACGCAATCGTCCGGTTCCTCGTCTTGCCGCTATTGCTACCGAGGCGGGGGCAACCGTCGTATTGACGATTAATGAGATTCTCTCTGACATGAGTACTCGACTCGTTCATACGCCAGAACTTAAGGACTTGCACTGGGTAGCGACTGATAATCTTCCTACCGAGATTGGCTCGACTTGGCAAGCCCCGGACATACACAGTTATACATTGGCCTTTCTCCAATACACCTCTGGTTCGACAAGTACACCGAAGGGAGTCATGGTTAGTCATGGCAATGTTTTACATAATTTGGAAGATATCAAACAAAGATCGGAGGTAACGCCAAAAACTGTGTCAGTAACCTGGTTACCGAGTTTTCACGATATGGGACTGATTGAGGGTCTCCTCCAACCTTTGTATACCGGGTATCGAGTGATTTTTATGCCACCGGTATCATTTCTGCAAAAAACCCTTCGATGGCTTGAGACGATTTCGCGTTATCAGGCCACCCATAGCGGGGGGCCTAACTTTGCTTATGATCTTTGTGCCCGCAAAATTACACCACAACAGCGAGAAACGCTTGACCTAAGTCATTGGCATTTAGCCTACAGCGGTGCTGAACCGATTCAGAAGAAAACCTTAGAACAATTTGTCGAAACTTTTCAGCCCTGCGGTTTTCAGGCTAACTTTTTTTATCCCTGTTATGGTTTGGCTGAAAATACGGCCGGGGTTTCAGCGGGCATTGTCAAAAAAGGGCCCATTTATTGCACAATTGAAGCCAAAGCCTTAGAAAAAGGTCAAATAGTGGAAATCTCGCCGATGGTTGAAGAGGTTAAATACTTAATAGGGTGTGGACATTGTGCCACTGATACGATCTGTGTGATTGTTGATCCAAACTCGCTAACGCGATGTCAACCTGATATCGTGGGCGAAATTTGGATATCAGGGCCATGTGTGGCGCAAGGCTATTGGAATCGGCCCGATGAAACTGAACAAACTTTCCAAGCCTATCTCGCCGATACCGGCGACGGGCCATTTTTACGCACTGGTGATTTAGGCTTTTTTAAAAACGGTGAATTATTTGTCACGGGCCGTCTCAAAGATATTATCATTGTAAGAGGCCGTAACTATTATCCACAAGACCTTGAATTAACTGTAGAAAAAAGCCATCCAACACTGAATGCTGGGAGTTGTGCGGCATTTTCAGTAGAGAAAGAAGGCGAAGAGCGGTTGGTGGTTGCCCAAGAAGTTGAACGCACAGCGCTACGCAAATTAGATGTAGATGAAGTCGTGAACGCCATTCGCCAAGCGATATCGGAGCAACATGAGTTACAAGTTTATGCCGTCTTGTTGCTTAAAACCACGACTATCCCAAAAACGTCCAGTGGCAAAATTCAACGGCGTGCGTGTCGGGCTGGTTTTTTGGATGGGACACTTAAAACAGTGGCATCAAGGCAACAAGATATCTCTATAACGCCGGTATCAGTTAAAGCCTTACAGCTACTCCAACAATTGAAAACCGCTACTTCACTGGCTGAATATCGGGCCCTTTTACCAATGTATTTACAAGAGCAAGTAGCCGTTACGTTTAAACTGCCTACCAATCAAATAAGTAACAAAAAAAAATTAATCCAGATGGGACTTGATTCTCTCATGGCGGTGGAACTGAGAAATCGGATTCGATTGGAATTGGATGTCGATATACCATTGGTAAAATTTATGGAGGATGTCAGTGTTCTTGACTTGGCTCGACAAATCAAAGCTCAACTCATGGAAATACACGCCTCCAATACCTTGGTTCCACTCACGGCTGCCACAACTCCGCATGACAGGCAGGCTTTATCAATTGGTCAGAAAGAACTGTGGTTGCTCTCTCAATTGGCTCAAGAGCAGAAAAGTTCTGTTTACCACACTGCGTTCCCCATGCAGATTAGAAGCAAAGTAGATGTTATACGACTACAAAAAGCGTTCCAAACTTTAATTGAGCGTCATCCTTCTCTACGCACCACTTTTACAACAACACCAAAAGGAGAACCAATTCAAAAAGTTCATGAATCTCATACCATCAGCTTTGAACACATCGATGCTTCAAATTGGAACGATGATGAATTAAATAAACGAGTGGTCGAGGCCTATCAGCGTCCCTTTGATCTGGAACAAGGTCCTCTGCTACGAGTGAACCTATTTACTCGTGCTAACACTGATCATGTTCTTTTATTGACCATACACCATTTAGTTGTAGATGGCTGGTCTCTATGGATATTGTTAGATGAGTTGGGGATACAGCTGGACACTGAGGCCAAAAATGTTTTACCCTCTATCAAATGGTCATACACAGATTATGTGCATTGGCAGGCGCAAATGCTGGAGAGTGCTAAAGGAGAACATCTCTGGAACTATTGGAAGCAACAATTAGTTGGGGAGTTGCCTATCCTTAATTTGCATACTGACCACCCGAGATTGTCTACACGAACTTTAAAAGGTGCTTCTATTGATTTTTATCTGGATCAAGCCCTAACTCAAAAACTTAAGCAACTCGCCCATACTGAAAAGACAACCCTCTACACGGTTCTTATTGCTGTTTTTAAGATACTGCTGTATCGCCACACCAACCAGAAAGACATTCTAGTGGGTTCTCCAGTAGCAGGCAGGTCCCTAGCTGAGTTTGAGAATATTGTTGGTTACTTTACCAACATTGTGGTACTGCGAACGGCTTTGTCTGATGAATTAACATTTAAGACCTTTCTTCGTCAAGTGTATGGTACAGTCAAAAATGCTCTGGCACATCAAGATTATCCTTTTCAGTTGCTAGTAGATCGTTTGCAACCAAACGTTGAACCCGGCCGATCAGCATTCTATGATGTCATGTTTATCTTACAAAAGCCACATCGAGCGACCGGAATAATAGACAAATTGTTATTAAACAAAACCGTGAAGTGGGGCTGGCTTGATGTGGAATTGTTTCAAATGGAACAACAATTAGGAGAGTTTGATTTGACATTAGAAATGATGGAAGGAGGTGGATCACTGTATGCTCATTTAAAATACCGCACCGATTTATTTGAGGCAAGCACCATTGTTCTAATAGCGGAAAATTTCCATACCTTATTGAAACAAGTTGTGGACAATCCAAACCGGCGTATTTCTGAATTGATCACTCATGTGGGTAAATAGGTGAAGCACTAACTACCTCCGAGGTTTCGCAAACCTCGGAGATTTAGACTCAACAAAAGGCTCGAATGAATTAGAATTACCAGCCATCATTATTCGGAGCAATTATAATCGACCCAGATATTAGGCTCCGTATAAGTGCCTATGTTAGTTGAAACATTAAAATATAAAGGTGCTAGTCCTCCAGGCAATTCATTTCTTCCAGGTACTATTGAATGAGATATCCACTTTTCCCACCGTTTTTTACTAGAACAAATTGTTATTGAACGATGACAAATATTTCTAACTATACCTTCACTTAATACATGGGCTCTCAGCCAAGGGTCAAAGGGCAAGCCATCTTCTCTTTTACGTTCAAGAAATTCATCAATAGTGTCATTAGAGTATCGCTCCTTCCAAACAGGTCTAACCGGGACTATTAACCGTGAAAAACTGTTGGATAGGCATATTGCTTTGAGCACTGAAATCAACGCTTTACTAAGACCAAGGTTTTTATATTCAGGGTCTATAACTGCAGCCAACGCACAAAGAGCATTTTTCTTTTTAAAACTATTTTTAATACTGGATTTTATAGCCCAGGTATATCCTTCATCGGGTAAAACTGTAATATCATCATCTATAAAAATAGGAACAGTGGACACATAACCGATAACACGATTATCCATGGTAATGGGGATAAAAAATAAAAACCAGAGTTGCCAGTATAGATTGCTTTATATCTTCTCGTAAATAGACTGGCCAAACATCATACAATTTAAAAAAATCCTTAATTGAGAAGATATTTTTAATTCCACTCTGTATATAAATATTCTTATCTCCAATTAATTTTTTCTTTAAAAATTGTTTGAATTAAGGCCAGATATCTATCGGGTAACCTTTTCCCGAGAATATAATCCATTTTCATCTTAATGTACTCCACTTTGATTCTATAGTCTATTGAAGCACTTGATTTGTTTCATACAAATCATGTTAAGTCCAATAATCATTAGGGTTGTTGCGTAATTGGGCTTCGGATTTTTTCTATCAAAGCCACCTGTTTTTGAGTTTGGTTTTCTATTAGCTATTTTTAAATTTTTCAATCCCAAAGGCATTTAAAAGCAGCCGCTAATATGGTTTTAGGTCTGATTCTATCAGAAGCTATTAGCCTTACTTCGTTATTTCCCACGACAATAGGACGTACAGTTCTGGCCCTTCGCCACCAACGACGGTATAGCCGTTGGTTGGGTAATCAAAATGTGAATGTAGCTCAACTCTATGCACCTATAGTGCTCCTAAATGAGTTGTAAAGTTTAACCATATACTTATGTAGGACTTACGCTTTGACAGATGACAAAATTTATGTTCCATTTTAAATACAATGCATTACAAATTTGAGATGAGTCGTTTTTGGTCAATTTTGACAGATTTAGTCTTTGGTCAAATTTTCATAACGATAAGAATAATGAAAAAAATGGAGTTTGTCAAGGCGTAAGTCCTATTATGGTTCGGTCATTCAAAAACTGGTTTTGAGAATTTGATTATACCTAATCTCATCACTTGAAAATAGTTATCATTGTATGTAGGACTTACGCATTGTCTTCATTATCATAAATATGTTATGCAAAACTTAAGAGCAATTGAGGAAGCAGCCTCGCATGAAAATAAAGGGAAACCGGCAATTACATTAAATTTTGTAGGAAAAATATAAAAATGCACCACTGGATTTGACTTAAATTAGTTTCAGTCATCAGAAGAACAGTTTGTCGCACCTCGGACACCTGAGGAGGAACTATTAGCTGGCATTTGGGCCGAAGTGTTGGGCATTGAAAGAGTCGGTGTCCATGACAACTTTTTTGAATTGGGCGGTCATTCTTTGCTCGCCACCCAAGTCATGTCACGGATACGTGACACCTTTGCAGTCGAACTACCATTGCGCTTGTTATTTGAATCACCCACCGTTGCTGGAATGGCCCAAGTAATTGACCAGACACGTCAGACAGGAATCGTTGCCACGAAAACCGTCATCGATTTCGATGCCGAAGCGGTTCTGGATTCCACTATAGGGCCGCCATCGGTACCCGTTGAGGCCATTGCAAAGCCGCATTCTATCTTCTTGACCGGGGCAACTGGCTTTCTGGTGAACTTTTGGCGCAAACCACGGCGGATATCTATTGCCTCGTCCGGGCTGAAAACGCTGACGAAGGCAAACTGAGACTCCAAAGCAAGCTTGAAACCTATTTAATTTGGAATGAAACCTTCAATTCCAGAATCATCCCGGTCGTTGGAGACTTATCTCAGCCATTGTTAGGATTATCAGAATCACGTTTTGGCTCTCTCGCCAGTCAGATTGAGGTTATTTACCACAATGGTGCAATGGTAAATTTTGTTTATCCCTACTTGGGACTGAAAGCCGCCAATGTTCTCGGTACTCAGGAAGTTCTGAAATTGGCAACTCAAATCAAAGCTAAGCCGGTGCATTTCATTTCAACCCTTTCCGTTTTTTCCATAAATTCTAGCCATTGTGGAGTCAGAGTGATTCGAGAATATGATATTGACGATATCCAAGAACTTGACAGTGGTTACTCTCAGAGTAAATGGGTGGCAGAACAGTTAATGATGCAGGCCCGTGACAGAAGGCTTCCAGTCTGTATTTACAGACCAAGCAGAATCACTTGGCATAGCCAAACCGGTATCACTCATTTGGACGATTTGTTAAACAGAGCTATCAAAGGCTGTATTCAACTTGGAAAGGTACCCTCTGGGAAATTTGAAGACAACATGATACCGGTGGACTATGCGAGCCGTGCCATTCTTCATCTCTCGCAGCAAACCGAATCATTGGGCCAGAATTTTCATTTGACTAATCCCCACCTGACCCTTTGGGATGAACTGTTCAACGGATTTCGCTCTTTAGGCTATCCACTTGAGCAGACTTCATACAGCCAATGGCGAATCGAGCTCAGCCAGCAAAAGGAGAATGCTTTGTCCCCGTTTTTGTCTATGTTCTATCAGGAGAATTTTTCTGATAACCTACAAATAAGATGGCCACAGTTTGATTGCCAGAATACGCTTAAAGGATTAACAGGTACTGAAATAGTCTGCCCCCCCGTCGATACAAAATTACTTGTAATTTAGCGCAAGAAGGGCTATAAGTGATTGACGTGCCGGGCAATCACATTACCATGAACGAGTCGCCATACGTTCAAGTTATCGCTGAACAGCTGAAAATAGACCTTGAAGATGCTCTTTGGATCAACCCAATAATAGGAGACACATCTGCGTACTCATTATTATCAAATTGTTAAACTTGAAGCCGGGGCGCGTCGTCGTATTCCAATTGATGAATCGCACAGTAGCGATTTGGTTGCGATAGATTTAACACCCCAGCCAATGCCCATTTATTTTGATTGCTGGTGTATAACAAACGGTTCTTTGAACCAGAAGCGGTTGTCCCGGTATTTTGGACTTAGGCAACTCCAAAAAATTAATATACCACCGGTCGGGCAACCGATTGCCCTGACAAATATTGAATCTGGTAGGGGCAATCCCTTGTGGTTGCCCTCAACTGGTAAGTTATAATCAGGAAAATTTTAGGAGACTATCACATGAAGTAAAGTTAAAAGGAGTCAAACTATGAGCGAAGTAATAGAACTGGATGATGAAGTGCTTGATAACAATGAAATGGGTGACGTTTTTAATGAACAGAAGATTGGCGTGGGATCGTTGTACCATAGTGTCACACAAACCCATTTAGCAAACCTGCTATTCAACGATGAGAGGTTTGTTGTGTTAGTTGAATTGAGTCTGGATACCGGCCAAATCGACTTGAGCCAGTTTGGGCTTAAAACTAAAACGGAGATGAAACCCGACTTATGCGTTTATAAAAGGCAAGCTGAACCTAAACTTACGAAACCTACGCTGCCAAAACGGCTCAACACTGATGTTTTGAGAATGCCAAAAAATCCCATATTGGTTATAGAGCTATTGGCACCCAGCCAGTCTGTGAATGAACTTATGATGAAGTTTGATGCTTATTTTGCGCTTGGCATTCAGTCGTGTTGGTTAGTGATGCCTTCTTTGGAAGAAGTCAAAATTTATTCACAACAAGGCTCATACAAAACCTTTGATACACAGCGCGATACCGAGGTGACTGATGAGGTTCTGGATATTCATTTACCAATCCAAAATATTTTTGAGAAATTTGAGTGGTAGGAATAATGAAACGAAGGAACAGTGCCTTAAAAACTAAACGCAAAATACGCCAGCTTTGCCTAAGACGCTAAAGGATTAAACACTTGCGTATCTTGTGCATTTTGCGTATGTTGCGTTCTTGACAGGGTTGACTACCCGTTTTGCAAGTTCCTCCCTCCAAATATACCAAATGCACTTGAAAAGGGTAAAAATGAGATAAGGATTTTTGATTTTCTTTCGTTCGCTTTTTTAGGCACTGGGGTAGTT
The DNA here is from genome assembly GCA_003646175.1 of Candidatus Parabeggiatoa sp. nov. 1. Classification (GTDB taxonomy): domain Bacteria; phylum Pseudomonadota; class Gammaproteobacteria; order Beggiatoales; family Beggiatoaceae; genus Parabeggiatoa. The sequence goes on along the minus strand of QNER01000220.1, from coordinate 2,070 downwards.
TCGTTTGAAGCTTCAAATTCAAGGGCAACCACCTAGGTTTCACCTAGGGCTATTCACATTTTCAGGCAAAAGTTTTTGCACGCAAAAACATTTGCCTGAAAGGCTAAAGTTTCGCGGAGCGAAACTTTAGCCTGAAAAACCCATTGACGGGTTTGGGACGTTGGTTCTAGTGCAAGATCGCGGAAGGATCCAGACCACCTTAGGGGGGTATGGATATTTCCGCCCTCCTGTACTATAGTTTTTCAGAAAAATAATGCAACGAAACGGATGCTATCCCTTCTTAGGGATAGTATCCGTTAATTTTGACTTGTGAAATTAATTATATGAACATCTATAGTCAAGCGGGAAAATAGAAATGTGCCCTAACTCCCATATAAAGAATCTAATCTCTGCTGCAAAAAATTCATTCACTTTTTCACGCCTAACCTTCAGTGTGGGAGTCAGCATCCCATTATCAATCGTGAGTGTTGAGTTTAGCAGTTTGAAACGCTTAATCATTGTCCAAGAAGGCAAACCTTTGTTAACATCATCAACTAAGGTTTGATACAAAGCGATGATTTGGGGATGTTGGACAAGCGTTTCTGGTGTCGTAAATATCACGAAAAATTTCGACAGGTACGATTAAAAATGGTCCACTTGAGGTACGCCCGACTGATGATGGTTTTGTGCGTTTATTTAGCACCATGCAAAAGTAGGCAGTCTGTCGGTAAGTTATTGATTTTACATGAACTGTAAAACCTCATCTTTTTAACCGTACAGTGTGAAAGTTTTGCGGCACGTCATCCGGAAAATCTCAAACGGGCCTTGCAATGTGTTCTTCACTACGCACCGACATTGTTGGTGATTGCACATCCCTAATATAACTACAAGGATTATTTATTCGATGCGGATAAGATCGTGATTATTGTTGAGATCATGATAACGATCATAAATCAAAACAATGCCAAACATCTTAAGGCTCACTTTTCACGTCATCAATAAAAAGGCGAACGAAAATCACATAACGAACTCATAAAGCCTATAATCTAATCCGTTATTATAAACAATCCTTGTAGTTATACTAAACGAAAAGTGCCCTCGATGAATGAAGTTTAGACTGATGAGCTCATCAAATGCCCAGTACTTATCTTATATAACTACAAGGATTATTTATTCGATGCGGATAAGATCGTGATTATTGTTGAGATCATGATAACAATCATAAATCAAAACAATGCCAAACATCTTAAGGAACACTTTTCACATCATCAATAAAAAGGCGAACGAAAATCACATAACGAACTCATAAAGCCTATAATCTAATCCGTTATTATAAACAATCTTTGTAGTTATATACTATGGCAACACCATTTTCACGCACAACACGTTCACTCCAAGCTGATAATAATTACTCACAGGTAGGGCTGTTGGTTGCGATTCTATTGGCCATGATGTGGGTTCATTGGTTTCTCACCGCCGAGATTATGTCTTATGAAGTCAGCCAAGCTTTGTACGTGACTGACAAAGAAAAACTTCGCCGTCAATTTTCTCAAGACTTAGGGGCAAAAAGAGTACAAACCATTAGGAACCGGTTAGTGGTCGCAGAATTTCCCCCAAAAGTCATGGCAAGCATTCATCCGTGGCAGAGGGCATTTGTACAGCTTGAGAAACGGACTACTCTCATTCCTGCCACCGTGGTCAATGTCAGTGCTGGGCCTACGAAAGGAACTGTTGAATTACGTGCTGAAATCGATGCAGCAGTACCCAACCCTTTTGAGACCGGTGAAGGCGGTGAAGTTAAAATAGAAGTAGAAAATGTCACCCAGCTGCCTTGGTACTACGCGCTTCTGGCTTATTGACAGAAACACCCTCGCTATCTTCCAGTCCACAACGACGGGAATGAATGATTAATGATGAATGATTAATGATTAATGGTTAATGATGAGTGAATAGAATAAACATTCTCTGGTTTTTTTTTGCGTCCTGATTGGATGACATATGATGAATGATGAATGATTAATGGTTAATGATGAGTGAATAGAATAGACATTCTCTCGTTTTTTTTTGCGTCCTGATTGGATGACATATGAT
>QNER01000219.1 GCA_003646175.1 Candidatus Parabeggiatoa sp. nov. 1 | reverse complement strand
GTCTTTGGAAGAAAAAGCCCGATATCTGCGAGAATTTATGGGTAATCCAAACAATGAACGTCGCATTGGTGAAACCTCATATCTGTATGTTCCAAAGGAATATTTTCCTTAGTGCTTGGAACTTGCAATGTGGGTGATGTTTGGGCCACCCAGCCAAACTAAAATAGACGTTTGGACTCTTAAAAACACCTCACCCACATTTCAGGACTACCAAAGAAAGTTAACTTATCCGTAGTGAACTGTCAATTTTAAGGATTAATATTATGAACATGCCTGTAGATTTAAGTAACGTAGCTGGCAAGAACATTGAGGATTTGACCACTGAACAATTGTGTGCAATTGCTTGGGAAGCCGGTCATGAAGCCTATTTGAAAGCCAAGAAACATGGATTTCGTGTGACAGAATTTAAAAGCGGTCAGATTGTATGGGTTTATCCTGATGGTCATACTGAACCACTCAAGAAGCTAGACAAAGAGTAGGTAACTAATATGAACACCTCAAGACTCAGGTTAGTTGCTGGTCCAAATGGCTCTGGCAAATCGACATTCACAGGTAACATCCTGAAAAAATATGTTAACTTAGGTGTTTATGTGAATCCAGACGAAATCGCCAAGACACTGGCAGGTGATGAACTTACCCGTGCAAAGGAAGCCCAACAAGCTGCGGTACAACAGAGAGAACAATTGCTACTTGGGTAGTACAGCGGATTGACGGATTTTACGGATTAAAACAACAACGATCTTTAGCCGTATTGCTAATCCACCATTGCCAAATTGGTGGATTACTACGAAAAAATCACTTGGTTGAGATCACCCATATTGCAGGACTACCGCTACTTGAAAGTAAAACCATGACTTATGAAAGTGTTATGTCACATGACTCCCATTTAGAATTCCTACAGCGAGCCAAAAATGTTGGTTACAGGACTTACCTATACTTTATAGGTGTTGAAGATCCTGTTATCAACAAGGACCGTGTCAAAAACCGTGAAAAACTCGGCGGTCATGGTGTGCCTGAAGACAAGATAACACCACGCTATAAAAGGAGCATGGGACAACTCTTTGAGGCTTGCTTGCTGGTTAATCGAGCCTATATTTTTGACAACTCTTTGAGTGGTTATTACATGGTTGCCGAAGTACATGAGGGTGAGTTAACTGTTCACAATGAAAGTCCAGCGGCTCAACTTTCTTGGCATAAAACCTATTTAATCGATAAATTTGACACTAAAAATAAGTCAAAAAAAATTATCTGGAATGAATACTATAGAAATCCCGGTACCGCTCCCTAGTACAATGGATTAGCAAAATAACTGTTTTTTTTAGGCTTATTTGAAAAAAGGAGGTAACAAACAACGATGAAGATACCCATTCGTAACACGCTCTTATGCCGAAGGCGTAAAGGCATACTCATACCCCTAGTGGCAATATCGCTATTGGGGGTGACACGCGCAGCCACCGCGGCGGATCCCGATAAAACGCCAGAGAATGTTCAGAAAAAGGCGGTCATCATCAAACATGATGCCAAATTGTTCAAGAAACCCTCTGGTGATGAAGGCGACGAAGCCAAGTTCATGCAAATTTATTTCATGATGAAACATGCGGTGGGTGATCGGGTGCCCATCTCTAAACGCGCCAACAAAAAAGGAAAACCCGATGGCTGGTTGCAGAAAGGGGCCTATTTGGAGTGGAATACCTTACAGATGATTAAGCTGGAGCCACAATCTGGGCGTACACTGGCCAAAGTTTTTGACAATCAAAGCTGTGCAGAAATGTTTGGAAAAGATGGTCAAGACGCGGCCGGTTGTCAAGAACTCGGTGCTGAACCCAATCGGTTTACCTCGAAAACCGAACAAAAGCTGTTGATCCCGGTTTTTGAAAAACAGAAAAACAGCTATCAAGGCGGGTTTATCCGTGTTTATGAAAAAGGCAGTTCTACAACCCCGGCCCCCACAACCGTTGACACCTCGCAACCAGGCAGCACCGGAACGCTGGGCTATGATATTGTGTTTGCGGTGGATAGCACAGGCAGCATGGGCAAGTATTTTATTCCGACCACTGAAGTATTGCAAAGTTTTATTAAGCACATTAAAGAGGCCACCAATGATCCTGAACTCAAGGCGCAGATGCCGCTTCGGATTGGCGCACTCTTTTACAAAGATCGCCTCACTCGCACTCGGTGCGATCATCTGTTTCCATTAACACAATGGAAACCAGAATTGACCGATAATATTGACAGCGTTATTCAAGCTTTACAGTCTTCTGCAATCAAAGAAACGTGTACCAGCGAAGAACCTGATGAAGCGGTATTGGATGGCCTTAATCGAGTCATTATTGATACGAAATGGCAGGATAATCACTTTCGAGCCATTGTTTTAGTTGGGGATGCGGGTCCTCATCCTGAAGGTCACGAAAAAAATCCGATGAACTTTACGGTTTCTGTCATAGGAACAGCGGCGGAACAAAAGAAAATACGCTTTCTGACGTTTAAGCTTGGACCTGATGAGAAGGCGTTTAAAGAATTGGCACACCGTGTCAAAGATGAGCAAAATAGGGGGCGTTACAAAGCTATCCCTAAATCTGGCAGTCAAGATGCTTTTAAAAAGAACCTGCTAGACGCGATGATCAAGGAATGGGGCCTGTTGACGAAGGCGCAAAAAATGGCCCAAAATAAAGTGAATCCAGCTACGCTTACAAACCCCCAAGTGCAAAAGAAATACGATCTCACGCCTTACGAAGCGTTGATTATTCAAGCGAGATTGCCAGATACCGGTTCCCCCTCTCAAGCGATACCTGAATTTGTGAAAGGCTGGATACCCAAGGAAATACAAAACGACTTAGTCGTGAGCGAATTTCTGTTTATGGGCAAGAGTCGCTTAACCATACTGGCCAGTACCTTGGAAAGCATTGCTGAAGCGGCCAGTATTGGACAGGATGAAGGGGCTGATGCGTTCATTGAAGTTGTGCGAAATGTGCTTGCGTCTCAATTAAAAGTTTCTGCAAGTCAACTATTTGGGCAAGGAGAAACAGTGAACAGTATTTTAGAAAAGGCCAATATTTTGCCTTTTAAAACCCAAGTGCTGGCTTTTAGCGCCGACGAAATCACCACTTGGAAACCAGAAGACTACGAAAGAGTCAATACGATTCTGAAGGAAAAAGTGAAGGTTTTGCGAGAATTCATGGGGAATCCCATTAATAATCGTTATTTTGGGGATAAGCCTCATCTCTATGTGCCTAGAGCATTTTTCCCTTAGGAATGATCATGAAATAATTTCCCTATATCTGTCACTGATTTGGAGTTCCCTAGGTTCCACCTAGGGCTATTCACATTCAACCCCTATCGGGGTTGAACAAACCAGTTCACCGTTTTTTTTTCGTGTCAGTCAGAATATGTCCCAACCCCGATAGGGGTTTTCAGGCAAATGTTTTTGCGTGCAAAAACTTTTGCCTGAAAATGTGAATAGCCACAGGTGAAACCTGTGGTAACTTACGCAAAAAGACCAAACTGGAAGTTATTTCGTGGCCATTCCTTAGTTGAAAGGCTTGTGCGCCTTCGTTCCAGGTTAACTTGCACTCCGGGGTTTCCGTCTACTTAACGTTAAGGATAAAATTGTTATGAATCATTTCTTGAATCGCTTTAATTTACTGATAGAATTGTTGATTCAAGGTGTGAGAGTTGATTTATCTCACACGATTGTGGTGGTTTTGGTGATTACTGCGTTGTTTTCTACCCCGCTTATATTGGGTTCCATTAAAAATCGCGTTTATGTCGCTGTCAAGGAACAAGTGGAGAAAGAAAACAATGCCAGAGAAATCACTATCCAACAGGCCTATGCTGATATACAGTACAATTTGGATAATGACTTTATCAAACAATTACAGTCAACCTATCCACAATACCAACACCAAATAGTTGGCAATCATAAGCCCGTTATCATGGTTGAGGGGCCGGCGGGTTCGCAAATCCAAACCCTACAAACCTTGATTCCGGATGATCCAAGAACGGACGCATTGCAGATACGGCCACGGGTGCCACCTGATTTTGGGTTATTTGATGTGATCATTTCCAATAGTTTAGGTGAATTACTCTATGGAAAAACCGAATGGGATAAGTTGTGGAACCAAGACTCCACGCAATTTTCGGGTGGTTTATTGACACTCTCGATCAATGATATTCCTCTGCAAGGCCAATTTCGCGTGGTTGCGCGGCAAACCATGCTGGGGCGTAAAATTTATGCCAGTACGCAACTGGGCTTGGAATTGAAAAAATACTCAGTGGGTTTAGGTTCAAAGCCCCTCAAATTGCCAGTGGTTGAAGATCAGATTCAATACAGTTTACCCAAATTTGAGACAATGCACTGTATCTTGGAATTTCCCAATGAACGGTGTGATGCAGAACAACAAACCAAAATCCTCAAAAGATTGCGGGCTGAGAATTTTCAAGTGACGGAAAGTAGCCATTTTTTGGCCAATATCAATCGGTTTCAGGTGACGCTCACCAAAGTTGATGAGTTGGAAGGCAGTGTTAACATTCAACCCACAAAAGGTAATTGTGCAGCACGGCTATCGCACCATGTGCAAAGTTGTTCGTCGGTGGTGGCAGTGACGCCTAAAATTGCTTTAGAAACAACGCTGATGAAGAAGCCGGTTCAACCGCGCACTATCCAACTGTCTGGTATTACTTCGCAGTCGTATGAGTTGTTGCCTGAAATTCAAGCGATGGCAGACCAGCATGGAGGCCGACAATTAGACTTTTGGGCGGATGGCATCTCAGAAAAAGGTATTGAGATGGTAGTCCCTTACGATGCCGACATAAAGCTTGGAAAAGCACAGTTGCAGGTTGCGGATGCTTTAATACCTGCTTTTATTACGGCTTATTATCAGTGCCCTGAAGGAATGGACTGTCCTTTTTATACCACGCCGCTGGCGGTGTTTAGATTACAAAATGTTGCAGAAGGTGTTGCCACTTTTGAGCAACGCAATCCGCCTCTATTTATGCCGGTTAATCCGCGAATTGATTATGATGAAGTGCTTTTTTACGCCAATCAGGCGGAAGAAGTGAAACCGTTATTTCAACAACTTAAACAAGCGTTGTCTGGTTACAAGGTGAGTTATAACATTTATGCTATCAACAAACTGGAACGACAAGATAAAAGGTTATCAACGCTCTTTAATTTAACCGTTGTGTTGTCGGTTATGTTCATTTTGCTGGCAGTCGGCGCGTTAGCGAAAAGTAATGTTGATAGGCGGCGGCGACAAATGGCGCAACTGTTTGTTCTGGGCTATTCCAAATCTTATGTGGGCTTACTGCTGGTTTGTGAGTACGTGTTATTAACGGTGTTGGCTTCTGTTGCGGCTATTGGTGTTGGTGGTAGTGTGTTTGCAGTGGCTCGTCATTTTTTGCAATCAGCCGAACAGCGCGTGACGGACTTTACAACAATTGTCAATTCCATGACACTAGACGTAGGGGCCTTTACTAACGTGTTTCTGATTGTGGTTTCACTGACGATTTTAGTGGCTAGTGTGGCCGCTTATTATGCGTCTAAGAGCGATCCGGTTGAACTTTTGGATTAAAAGGGAGACAAGACTGATGAAAAACCGGGAAGTGATGACTTTGCTATATTTTTTGTGTTTTGGTTGTGCAAACAGCCCCGCTTTAGCAAATAATCATCATCCAATTTCACAAGAAGACCACGTCAGAGAATATTCTGAGCCGTGGCGCGAGCTCATCTTTGTGAAAGCAAAGGATGTTGAGCATATTGAAAAGTATCAATTACATAACGATATGCTCATAATATGTTTACATGAGGTAGTACTTGGTAAAAAAAATTTTAACCAAGGAAGGTGTGATGTTAGTGTTACTCTCAAACTCTATACGGCAGATATACCGGCATATACACCTGAATATGCAGGAAATATACCTGCTTTGGGAGCAGAACAGATATGTAATAAAGATGCTTCTCTAGGGGGAAAAGCATGGTACATCGTTCCAATGGGTAATCAAAACGTAGACTATGTTGTTAAATGTGAAGGAGATTCTGTAAAAAAATCGAAAATTGCCAGCTTAAAAGTGTTATGTTCGCCAGCCTATCATCCATTTAACACTGCTCAAAAAGAAACTGAACAAAAAAGATTTTGTCCAAGTCCAACAGATTTAGCGACAGAGAATCGTGAGCTACGTACGACGGTAAACCAATTACAACGTGAACTGGACAGAACCAAAGCTGAACTGAAAGCAACTCAAGAGCAATTGAAAGTTGTAAAAGCAAAGGCTGAGGAACTGACGAAAATACTTGAAACCAAGAACTGTGAGGTAAGAACCATCGACAAAAATCATGCTGTGGTGGAAATTAATCATTATAAACTACGGTTTTTTAAGGTTAAAAGCACATACAGCATGGGTCTGAAGAAGGGAATTCGCATTGCTCTAACAAAGCGAGAAGCAGAACATTTTCATCGAAAGTCTATGGCATTATCAGATGCTAGGCCTCTTTATCCGAGTATTTTAAAGGCAGTTTCAGAAAATCAACGGCCAAGACATTTTGCTCAATTTTGGATTCAAGAACAGACCATTGAACCACAGTTATATGGCGAGCTTATTACCGGTGGTTCAGCGGATAGCGTTTCTTATGATGATGCCAAGAAGGCTATTAAAAAGCTTAACGAGTGGTGCGATGGGAAAGCGAAATTTCAATTGCCCGAGGAAAAACAGTTTGTCCATTTGGCAAGACAGGCTTACAATCCTGTGGAGAAAACCGTTTTGCAACCTTGTGATACTTTAAAAGATAAAGTGGCATTGGGTAGTGTGAAACATCTTTTTGCTCATCAATGGCAACTGACGAGTTCTTATTGTTCGTCATTTGATAACAAAGAATGCTATGATGAACAATCGCGTGTCAAAAAAGGGGGGAGCATCGATTCAAAATATGCAGCCGAATGTATGCCAGAATATCGGGCGGAGTCTATGCCAGACATAAATGAACCGAATACGACATTTAGGTTGGTTTTGAAAATCCCTAGAAAATAAGATTAACCAGCAACAATAACTACAAGGATTGTATATAAGAAGGGATTTATAACAATAACTCTATGTACAGAACAAAAATGATAACCTATTGATTTTAAATTTATTTCGTGATGCTATCGCTTTTTTTGCGATAGTATCACTTTTGCGAAATATTGATGCAATAACCACCAGTGCTATTGTTTGAGTGATACTCAAAACCAAAAGCGATAGCATCACGGCTTTTTCACTTTTTTGTCCTGTACATAGACAATAACTACAAGGATTGTATATAAGAAGGGATTTATAACAATAACTACAAGGATTGTATATAAGAAGGGATTTATAACAATAACTACAAGGATTGTATATAAGAAGAGATTTATAATAAAGATTAAGGCGTTTCTTTCATAAGTAAATCCCTTATTATATACAATCCATGTAGTTCTTTTTTTTTGAACTCCAACAAGGAAAAGACTTATGCAATACCGAAAATACCTGATGCTATTATGCAGCTTATTCATAACTGTTGGCTCGCAGTATAGTCTCGCTGTAGAAACATATCCACTGACTGTGGAGACTATACCTAAAAATGCCAAGATTCTGATTATGAATATCAGGCCGGCGTTTTCTCAAGGCATAAAGCTGAAGCCGGGCTGCCATGATGTGCGAGTGATCAAAAAGGGTTATATGACCCAAGATCATTTGGTAACGATTACGAACAAACCCAAGAAAATAACCGTCGAGTTGGAACCTCGAACATCCACAACAGATAGGCTGTATATCGACACTACCCCGAAAGATGCTGTCGTAAAAGTTGATGGGACTCAAGTTGATTCTTTGAAAGAAGGTATACCCAATCTTAAAGCAAAACGCAGATTCAAGATTGAAGTTTCTCATTCTGGTTACAAAACTTGCGTACAAAAAGTCAAAATGGCTAATCGTGGTTTACGTTTAAAGGTAAACTTAGAACGCGACGAAATTTCGCTTCCAAAGGCACACACTTTTCCTATCCGAAACCTTGAGCCGGGTGAATATGATGTAGTTGTCCTTTCCAATGGAATCGAACAGCAGCGTTTGGAAATGACTGTTCAAAATGCGCCTTTAGAGCTCCGCTTTACTAAAAAAGAAAAAGCAGAAAAAGCGGTTTGTCATTTAAAAACGCATAATGATGGTACTAAAGAAGTATCCATCAAAGGGCAGTACCGTTTGCGATTTGTTCAAGTTGAGTCTCCTAACGATCCTAAAGGTGTTATTGATATAGCACTTAGTGAAGCACAAGCAGAACAATTTTATAGGAATGCTCAACAAAAGTTGCCGCATAATTCCTCTCCACTGATGCCCTTGATTTTCAGGGCCGTGTCAGAAAATGCTGTGTCTAAAGTGATTCCAACCTTTTGGATTCAACAAGAACCCATCAATTCCGCACTTTATCAAACCATTATATCGGATGGTTCAGCAGACAATGTGTCCTATGATGATGCGACAAAAGTGATTAACACGCTTAACGAATGGTGTAAAGGAACTGTCCAGTTTGAACTGCCCGGTGAACAACAATTTGTCCATCTAGCAAGAACCTTCTATAACCCTGTTGAAACTGGACAATTAAAAGCTTGTGACACGTTAAGGAAGGAAGATGACTCAAATAGAACCATCAAAAAATTGCTGGGTTACCAATGGCAGCTAACCCGTTCTAGATGTCAGCAATTTGACATAGAATCTTCAAATGATCCTGCTAGAAAATGCGATGAACAAATGTATGTCAAAAAAGGCGGCAGCATTGAATCAAGAGATGCAACGGAATGTATGCCCGAATATCGGGCACAATCTGCGCCAGACATTAGAGAGCCGAATACCACCTTTAGACTCATTTTATTGGAGTAAAACGGATTTGACGGATGCTATCCTTGGGGGGATAGTATCCGTTTGAACAAAAACCCTTGCCTAAATGGATTTGACGGATGCTATCCCTTGGGGGGATAGTATCCGTTTGAACAAAAACCCTTGCCTAAATGGATTTGACGGATGCTATCCCTTGGGGGGAGAGTATCCGTTTGAACAAAAACCCTTGCCTAAATGGATTTGACGGATGCTATCCCTTGGGGGGGATAGTATCCGTTTGAACAAAAACCCTTGCCTAAATGGATTTGACGGATGCTATCCCTTGGGGGGATAGTATCCGTTTGAACAATTTCATGGCTAAGTATTTTATCGATCTAATCCTTTCTTATAACCAATCCTTGTAGTTATTGTTGTTAATCCTTTCTTATAACCAATCCATGTAGTTATTGTTGTTAATCCTTTCTTATAACCAATCCTTGTAGTTATTTGCTTCGTCTTCCACCCTTCCTCTCTCCCTTCCTGCTTAGCCCTTTTTGTTTTGTACTCTAACTCAAATTCCATTGATATTGATGTTTTTTTGGTAATCCTGAAATGTGGGTGATATTTCTTAACCCCCCAGGTTTCACCTATTCGAGGCTAAAGTTTTTATCCGAAAAACTTTAGCCTCGAATTCACATTCAACCCCTTCGGGGTTGGATCGTTGCTTATAACCAAGCGATAGAAATGCACACCCCAGACTCCATCACCCACATTGCACCACTACCGTTCATAGGTGTTCGGGATTTTTAAGTCTCTGAATGATGAATGGTGAATGATGAATTTACGCTGTTCTATCGTACAAGGTTCGCCTTGTACTCCTGTACAAGGTTCGCCTTGTACTCCTGAGCAATTAATTTCGTCTATCGTTGGCTATAGCGGCATCTAATTCCGCTTTTCTGGCATGACTGAGTTCGACACTTTGCAGTTTGTCCCAAGTCGTCCCATCCAAAATGCCTCTTGGTTTCACCCCAATATCCAGTTGGAATGTTTTTAAAGCCGCTTCCACCATGTCAAGCTGAGCGTATTTAATCGGCCCTTGAAAATAACCGGCCTC
>QNER01000218.1 GCA_003646175.1 Candidatus Parabeggiatoa sp. nov. 1 | reverse complement strand
TGTCTATGCAGACACTTTTGATCGCACCGTCATCGCAACCGGTGGCGAATCGATCGCGATGGGTAGCAATACTCTCGCTTACACAATTGGGCAACCTTTTATTGCCACCCCCTCTTCAGAATCACCACAAATAGGATTTTGGGCTGGGCAAACGGGCGAGATACCTGAAATACCTGAAATACCACCACTACCACCCTGCGAAGAATCTCCCGAGTTAACTTTTATCGGCCTAAAAGACTCTTATGAAGTGGGAAAAACAATGGAACTGTCCTTACAAGCGTGTCTTAACGTTGATCCATTTCACCGGGTTGACTTGTGGGTTGTTCTGCAAATGCCTGATGGCTCTTTCCTCTATATGACACCTTTACCCCTCACTCCCTTCAGTCCCACACCACAAGCCTTTCAAGCCTCTTTAGAAACCCTTGATACCACCTATCAACTGTTACAATTGACACTCCCGCCCGGTTTAGGAGGCGATTATACATTTTACGCAGCCTTTATAGAAGAAGGTAAAAACCCGATAACTGACGGCCTTACCGTGCTGCGTTCAGAACTTGCGGTAGCCAATACCGTGTTAAGTAATCGTTAGTAATTTGACGGATACTATCCCTAAGAAGGGATAGCATCCGTTTCAACCCGTTATTTTACGGATGCTATCCCTTGCAGGGATAGTATCCGTTAGTGATTTTAATTCTAAAATCGTTATCCAGCGTTAACACAGCACTATTGGGATATTGTTCCGCCATTTTCACTAAACAAGCATCGGCAAAAGACATGGGCACATTGGTATATTTATCCATCAATTGTTCAACAGTTTCAGCTTCATCATCTAAATGAAATGGCACTTCTATATAACCGTTATTCACCATTTTCACTACCGCTTGTGCATTTAGCCCCCGGTTATGTAGTAAAAAACCAGCTTCAGATATGACCGCTTCACAAGTGACAACGGGAGACCGAACACTTGCCATTTGTTGAATAGCCCAGTCATGGTAAGCATCGTGGCGATTAAGGGCAGCGACTAATGGCCCCGTATCAAGAATTGCTTGTCGTTTCATTGACCATAACCTTTCATATAAGCTTTGTTGGTGGAAAGATCTTCAGGCCCTTCTAAGCTTCCGATGTAGTCTTTAGCGGCTTCTAAAAATGAGACTGTTTCCATCGTCTCATGTTGAGTGGCTATGTCAATTTCCGGCTTGATTTGATCTAACACAGCGGAAATGTCATGAAATTTCGCGGTATCAGGTAATTTTGAAATGGCGGTGATTGCCACTTGTTTTAATGTTTCCATGATAAATCACCTCTACATGAATTGAAGTTTTTTATTGACGGATACTATCCCTAAGAAGGGATAGCATCCGTTTGAAATCACTACTTATAATGGATTACTCATTTTTGTTATACAATTCAATTCTCTACGTCAAAATCCACTTTCTGATAAATATCCGACAAAGAGATTTTGAACGGAACTAGAGCAAAACCTTCAAGGTTTCCAAAACCTTGAAGGTTTCTAACTGTTCGCCACTCGTACTCCGATATTTTAGTGTATTGTTCAACATGATATTCATACTGGCTAATGAGAATATATACTGGAAGTACAACTTCTTTACGGATTTAACGGATTGGTTTTTTCAGGCGGATGTAGCTCAACGTTAATAGAAATGCGAACTGGGAAGTACAACGGATTGACGGATTTAACGAATTGAATTTTTAAGGATACCTTCGCCAAAGAGTTTTGAACAAGATTAAACCGATTAAAAGATTAACAGAATTAAAAATGATATCGCAATGATTACTTTGTTGCATTTCAGACTTCGTTCTTGATTGATTTTATTAGAACCTCCTATTTTATTGATTCCTTATAAATCTTTCAGTTATGTTAAATATGACAAAGTAAAATGACTCGGTTCAAGAAAATCGACATTGCTACAAATGGTGCTTTTTATTTTAAACATGTCTTAATCCTGTCAATCCATAAATCCGTTTAATATTGTTCAAAAGTTTTGCTATTGGCGAAGGTATAATTATGCGTTTTGAAATCCTTTATTATAAATAATCCTTGTAGTTATGATCGGTTTAAATAAAAACTACTCCCACTCAATTGTCGCCGGTGGTTTACCAGAAATATCATAAGTCACCCGTGAAATCCCAGCAACCTCATTGATAATCCGACTAGACAGCGTTTCTAACAATTCATAAGGCAACCGCGCCCACCGCGCTGTCATAAAATCAACCGTTTCCACAGCGCGCAACGCGATCACATAATCATAATGCCGCGCATCCCCCATCACACCAACGGATTTCACCGGCAAAAATACCGCAAAAGCTTGACTCACCTTGTCATACCAACCCTGTTTATGTAACTCTGCCATAAAAATAGCGTCAGCTTGGCGCAAAACATCCGCATATTCTTTTTTCACCTCACCCAAAATCCGCACCCCTAAACCCGGCCCTGGAAAAGGATGACGGTAAACCATTTCATGCGGCAAGCCTAATTCAACCCCAATTTTACGCACCTCATCCTTAAATAATTCCCGCAGCGGCTCAATCAACTTCAATTTCATCTTTTCCGGCAAACCACCAACATTATGGTGGGATTTAATCACATGGGCTTTACCAGATTTTGCGCCAGCGGATTCAATCACATCAGGATAAATGGTGCCTTGTGCCAGCCAAACAGTATTAGTCAGTTGAGTCGCCTGCTCTTCAAAAACCTCAATAAACAAATTACCAATCACTTTACGTTTTTGCTCAGGATCCGACACCCCCTTTAAAGCGGCTAAAAAACGCGCCTCGGCATCAACATGTATCACCTGTACCCCCAAATGTTGAGCAAAAGTGGCTAAAACTTGCTCGGCTTCATACAAACGTAACAAGCCATTATCAACAAACACACAGGTAAGTTGCGTCCCAATCGCACGGTGCAACAAAGCAGCTACCACCGAAGAATCAACACCACCCGATAAGCCCAGCAACACTTTGTCATCGCCTACCTCAGCGCGAATTCGCGCAATGCTATCTTCAATGATATTGGCAGCTATCCACAATGCATCACAGCCACAGATGTCACACACAAAACGCTGCAAAATACGAGCGCCTTGCAACGTATGAGTGACTTCAGGGTGAAATTGAATACCATAAAAATGGCGAGATTCGTCAGCCATACCCGCAATGGGGGCATTATCCGTCGAAGCGATGAGTTTAAAATCACGCGGCAACTGACTAACACAATCACCATGACTCATCCACACCTCCAATAAGCCATAACCCTCGGGGCTGATTTTATCTTCGATATCACGAAACAATTGCGAATGCCCCCGCGCCCGCACTTGTGCATAACCAAATTCACGCCAATCTGACGATTCGACTTTGCCACCCAGTTGTAATGCCATAGTGTGCATACCATAACAAATGCCTAACACCGGCACCCCTAAAGTAAATACACAATCGGGAGCACGAAAATCAATTTCACTATCAGTAACCGATTCTGGGCTACCTGACAAGATAATACCTTGAGGTTTAAAATCATAAATAGTTGGTTCTTCAATATCATACGCATGGATTTCGCAATAAACGCCGTTTTCCCGCACACGCCTAGCGATAAGTTGCGTATATTGCGAACCAAAATCAAGAATTAAAATACGATGAGCATGAATATTTTGCATAAAGGTTTATTCTCGTTATTGCAACTTGCAGGAGTCCAAGATTTATCTTGGTTTGTGCATCGAAAAATAGGGTTTGGGTATCGGCATGCCACTTGTAGAATATTTCGTAACTACTCAGCCCCTTTGGTGCGAATTATTATAGCCTGGGGCAACGCCCCAGGTGCAGGTTTGTTATTCTGGTTCTGGTTCCCAGGGCGCTGCCCTGGGCTTTAATAAAGCGCCCTTTCAGGGCTGAGTAGTTACAATTTTGGTTAAAATAGGATTTCTTCAAAAAGGCAACTCTCATATATCAATGACGGAATTTATTCAACAAATCCTCACGAAACAAAAAAGATTTGTAGGGTGGGTAAGCGGGCGCTCAGAACTCAAAAAAATACCATGATATAAAAGCCCGCTTGCCCACCATCGCTGGATTGTTCTCTATTAGTACAACTTCTTTCCGGATTTAACGGATTTTTTAAACAAAACGGATACTCTCCGTCAAAAATTGACGATTTTTAAAACGGATACTATCCCTAAGAAGGGATAGCATCCGTAATCAGAATTTTTTTCAAACATCCATTTAAAAATTTTATATAATACCCAAAAATAAAAAAAGTATTACCAAATTCTCAATTCACAATTCGCAGAAAGCAAATATGTTAATTAGATTTACCGTCGAAAACTTTTTATCTTTTAATGAACTGGCTGATTTTAATATGATTGCCTCTGATGAGACAAATCAGAGTCATCATATTATGAAGACGCAAACTCAACAGAGCATCAATTTATTGAAAACCTCTATTCTTTATGGTGCCAATGCGTCAGGAAAATCGAATTTGATTCGAGCCATGGGTTTTGCCAGAAATTTTATTGTCAATGGCGTTGCCAAAAACCGCAATATCAATGTCAAACCCTTTAAGTTAGACAGCACTTGCCGCAACAAACACTCTCGATTTGAATTTGAATTTCGTTGCCAAAGCAAGCAATACGCTTATGGTTTTTGCATTGATAAAACGCAAGTCCATGAAGAATGGCTGTTTGAAATTGGGCATGAAATTGATATCCCAGTCTTTGAAAGGGTGGGTAGTGCGATTTCTTTTAACTTCAAGCACCCCATTTTCCTCAATAGCTCGGCTGAAGAAAAACAAACCATTGGCTATGAAGCCCGTGGCACCCGCGCCAATTTGCTGTTTCTAACCAATTGCCAAGAACGCAATATTCGGCAACTTCAATTTATCTATCAATGGTTTAATGAAGTACTTGTCATTGTTTTCACCACCTCCAAACATCAGGCACTCACCTCTTTAGCCAAATTAAATATAGAATTTTTCAACCAAGTCTTATGCTTTTTTAACTTTGGCATCGACAAAGTTCAGGTGGAAGAAATTGATTTTGAAAACACCAACGACATACCTGCCGAGCTTAAAGACGAAGTAAGGGCAGAATTTCCGTATGGGCAAAAGACAGCCCAATTGATTTCAGTCTCGTCACGTAACTATGTGATTGAAGAAAATGAGTTGGGTGGCTTAAAAGCCTCAAAAATGACGACTGTCAGAAAAGATGAAGCCGGCAATGAAGTCACCTTTGACATTTCCGAAGAATCGGAAGGGACACAACGGCTGATGGATTTCATTCCTATGCTGATAGGTTTGTCTAAAGACAAAGTGTTTGTCATAGATGAAATCGAACAGAGTTTACATGCCTTGCTTACCAAAAAGTTATTTGAATTGGTGCTAAACCATGAAATGTTTGCCCACGCCCAAAGTCAATTGATCGCGTCAACGCATGAAGTGAATTTATTAGACACCAAAAACTTGTTCAGAAAGGACGAAATTTGGTTTGTCGAAAAAAATCCAGCCGGCGAATCGGTGCTTTACTCGTTAGCTAACGCCGAGATTGATCAGTTAAACATTGTTGACGGTTATCTGAGTGGTAGATTTGGCGCGATACCCTTTATTAAGGATGTCAAAGACTTGGGTTGGAAAGAGTGACAACTGGAGTCCAAACTTTAGTTTGGGCTGTACCAAGATAAATCTTGGACTCCTATTCCCAAACTCACAAATAAATTACGTGAACAAGCAGCCAAAACGCATGTACACGTTTTGGAGAATGAAAGCCTTGAAATAGAAGGGTTTAAGTTTCTGGGTTGTACACTATGGACTGATTTTAAATTATTGGGGCAACCACATATTGCCGCTTTTGACGCACAACAATGGATGATGGATTATAAAAAAATCAGAGTGAGTCCCAATCAAACCGCATTATTTCATGCTCAGTCACTGAAATGGTTGCAAAATGAATTATTAAATGGAAGCCAACAAAAAACGATTGTGATCACACACCATGCACCAAGCATCAGATCAATACCGCTATCGGATCGCTTATATTCATTAAGTGCGGCATTTGCCTCCCCTTTGGACGATTTTGTCATCAATGCCGGCGCAAACCTTTGGATTCATGGACATATCCATCACACGCTTGATTATCAATTAGGCAATACCCGTGTTATCTGTAACCCAAAAGGCTATCCAGATGAAATGCTATTCAACACTGTCAACCGGAGTCCAAACTTTAGTTTGGGCTGTTCCAAGATAAATCTTGGACTCCTGCTCGCTTATTTAGCAGATTAAATCACAATATGATTAAAACTATTAAAGAAATGGCACAAAAAACGGCAAAAGACACCGGCATCGAAGCATTCAAAGAAAATGTGATAGAAGCCCTGACTAAAGTGCATCGCTATAAATTTGTGCCTGACGAACAAAAAATCAACGCTTACCACAACCGTCCGTTGCCTATCGGTTATGGGCAAACCGTTTCCCAGCCTTATATTGTGGCTTTGATGACGGATGTCCTAGAGATAGATTCCAGAGATGTGATTTTAGAAATCGGCACCGGCTCTGGCTATCAGACGGCGATACTCGCTGAACTGGCGAATAAAGTGTATAGCATTGAAATCATTGAAGAATTAGCGAAACAAGCCAAGAAACGCTTAAAAGGACTGAGCTACAACAACGTCAAGGTAAAAAACCGCGATGGCTACAACGGCTGGGAAGAACACGCCCCGTTTGATGGCATCATCGTCACAGCCGCAGCCACCCATATTCCGCCATCGCTGATTGAACAACTCAAGCCTGGGGGACGAATGATCATTCCGGTAGGCGAAATCTATTTGGTTCAATACCTGACACTGGTGGAAAAAAGCAAACAAAGCGAAATTAATACTCGCCAGTTATTGCCAGTTGCTTTCGTGCCCCTCACCGGATGCGCATTTGTAGTGGCAAACTGATAACTGAACGTGTGACATATTTTGGGGCAGGCAACTAAGCTTAAGGTGGGCAAGAAAAAGACTTTGCCCACCCTACGAACTGCGATCTGATTGTGTGACATATTTTGGGGCAAGTATTTCGTGATGCTATCGCTTTTTTGGCGATAGTATCACTCGACTCGCAAGCTTTTGATGTTATTTGGCTTTGCGACAATCGATTTTTGAGTGTTTGGATATGCAACTCATTTATTTTTAAGGAAATGAGTCTTTTAGGCACAAAATAATTTTTATTTAAAAATCAACCGTTTACAAAAAATTTGTGAGTCGAGTATCGCTTTTGCACTTTTGCGGTATCATCCTTCTCTATGTGCCCAAATCCTTAATAGACTTGTTTTATACTCAGCAAGGGAACAAATTAAACTTTTTAATCAACCAAAATCATTCAATCATTATTTGAATTAATTAAAAAAACACCGTTTTTCTCTGTGTTCCTCTGTGTTAACTCTGTGCCCTGTGTGTGTATAGTGATACTCAGTGGCTCTATAATCCATTAAATATCTATGGTTAAAGACCAAAGTCAGGGGCCAGCAAGCGGGCGAGATTTTTTCAAAAAAAATCAAGTTTCTTGCCACCCGCTTGCACTCCTACAAGGATCACTAAAAAGGTTTTCGATCTACTGATACTCGACTCACAAGTTTTTGGTAAATTGTTGATTTAAAAATAAATATTCTTTTGGTGTCCAAAAACTAATTTCATTAAAAATCAATGAGCAGCATACTTGGATGCCCAAAAATTAACATCAAAAGCTTGCGAGTCGAGTGATACTATCGCAAAAAAAGCGATAGCATCACGGCTTGAACACTTTTTTGTCCTGTACTTATGTCCTGTGCAAAGCAAAAAGAAGTCCCAACACAATCACTCTCCCAAACGATAGACTGTTGATTTTAAACCGTTTTAAACCGTTTAAAAAAAAATGAAAAAAAAGCTTGACAGAATATTTTCTATGGTGTAATTTACAAGGCCTTGCATAATGTTGTAAAATAAACCAACGTAACTCACTTGAAATAAAGATAATAATAATAATTGCTTTTCATCAATAAAAACGGTTGAATTTTTAGAGTATTTCCTGTCCAAAAATGACTTTCAACTGTCTGTGAGACGTTTTTTAATCACAGCATCTTTGATGCTCGATGTTCAAGTTTTTGGCGTTGGGTTGGGTTGCCCCTGGTTGATAGGTTTCAAAACTTAAGTTTTGTTGTTTACTCCAAAAAAAGGGAGGTTAGGGAATTTTTATCGTTTGAAAATTCCCGTTAGCCTCCCTTTTTTGACCTTTAAAAAAAATATCACTCATTTTTAATAGGAAAATTATCGCCCAAGGGAAGGGGCATTTTATGAGAGCCTGGGGCTTCGCGGTTAGTTCATTTAATAGGAGCAACACAACCCAAAGCAAAAGACTTGAGCATTGAGTAAAACTTCTTTAAGGAAAAGAAACTCGGTTTTTCGCGAAAACCGAGTTTCAAAATTCAGCTTGTTCCGAAAATCCATAAACCAGATTGAGAACAGAGCTGGAGGAACGCAATATGTTAAAAGAGATACCGCTTTTTAGCAACCCTCGCCAGAAATTATTGCAAAATGGTGCTCAAAAGTTAACCGATGCGGAACTGTTAGCGATTTTATTAGGTAACGGCTACCAAGGTAAAACCGCATTGGACTTGGCTCAAGAAACATTGGACGCGTTTGAGAATTTTCCAGATTTATGGGAAGCGGGACGCAAGCGGTTTTGCGCTGCTGTCAAAGGGTTAGGGGACAGTCATTACGCAAAATTACAAGCTTGTACTGAGATAACTCGGCGTGGTTTGCACCAACCTTTTCAATCCCCTCGCTCTTTTTTAATCTCAACACTGAGTGGGCAAGAAGAGGAAGTGTTCGCGGGCTTATTTTTGGATCACAAACAACAAATCGTCGCTTTTGAAAAACTGTTTGTTGGTAGGGTAGACGACATGGCGGCTGAGCCAGATGACGAGTTTTTGGATGAGATGCTTGGCTCGATTTTACGACATCAAGCCCCAGCCTTAATTTTTGCCCACTACTGTCCCGATAAAGATGCTAACTTGAAGCCGATTGATCATTCGATAAACCAATGGCTTACCCAAACGTTCAGTTTACTTGGAAGGGGGATGTTGGATTATCTAGTCATTGGCAATGAAAGTTACTTTTCTTTCAGTCACATTTAACGCAGCGTCAAATCGTTGATTTTTAGAGAAATTGATGGTGGATTAGCAAAGTGGCTAATCCACCTTACCCGCTCAACACTCAGGCGTACCAGGCTGGAGTCCAAATTTTAGTTTGGTAAGCCCTGCCAAACTAAAGTTTGGACTCCGAATGCACAAAATGTAGGGGCAATCCCTTGCGGTTGCCCTTTTCAGGCGCGATTTTTTGTCATCAAAGAAAAATCTCAAACCTCATATACTTTCTTAGACAAATAATGTAACGAAACGGATGCTATCCTTTCTTAAGGATAGTATCCGTCAACTTTGAAAGCCTCTTCGTTTTTGACGCGATTTTCAAAATATGGCTAAAATATCAAATCTAATAAAATCAAGGCGGGGCATTCCCATTTTAATGGTTAAGTACAACGAATTACGTGGATAAACGAATTATTATACCAGAATTAGATATTTTCATTGATTGATAATCCCTAAACTGACTTACCTTTCGTGGCAATTTCTCGAACAAATCCCATTCAGATTTGATAAATAATCAAAGATTTTATGCCTTATAACGAAACGGATGCTATCCTTTCTTAAGGATAGCATCCGTCAACTTTGGCTTGTGAAATTATTTTTATGAAAATCTATAGAATCAAGCCTCTTTCGTTTTTGACGCGATTTTCTTTCATCAAGAAAAAATCTCAAACCTAATCAAATCAAGGCTCTTTAGTTTTTGAGCGATTTTCAAAATCGGGGCAAAATCTCAAACCTATCGTTTTTCATACAAATAATTTCACTTACACGGATGCT
>QNER01000217.1 GCA_003646175.1 Candidatus Parabeggiatoa sp. nov. 1 | reverse complement strand
GTTAGTAACGCATCGCATGTCATTATTGTCATTGGTTGATCGTTTGATTGTGATGGATGGGGGGCGAGTGGTGGCGATGGGGCCGAAAGAACAGGTGGTGCAAGCGTTGGCGAGTGGGCAGGTTAAGATGTCGGTTAATTGATAGGCCGGCGTATTTACAGGTTAAAACGGAGACTATCCCTAAGAAGGGATAGCATCCGTAAGCTTATGTAGGGTGCGTCCTACGCACCATTTCTCGACACATTATCTTCAAAATGGTGCGTGGGACGCACCCTACAACCCCATCGTTTTTCTTTCATGCCATTAACATCAAATGAAGGTCACACTCACGACAAGGATTGAATCGAAGCTATGCTCAGTTTTAATCCTTTCATAAGCATACAATCCTTGCCTTATCCTTTCTTATATACAATCCTTGTAGTTATAGGTTTTAATCCTTTCTTATATACAATCCTTGTAGTTATCGTACTTTATCAGCACTCGGTTTTTGCAATTTCACAATAAACGTTGTCCCCTTCCCTAATTCACTTTCACACCACACTCTACCATTCATCGCTTCCACCAATTTTTTGACAATGAATAACCCTAAACCCGTTGAATGCTCATCCCCGGTGGGTCTAGGTGTGAGGCGACTGAATTTACCAAATAACTGTTGTTGATCTTTATCAGTGAGTCCGGGGCCTTCATCTTGTACGGCACAGCGCAGCGTGCGTTCTTGTTGGCTGAGGTGGATATAGATGTGCTTACCCGGTGGGGAATATTTGATCGCATTCGAGAGCAGGTTGTCCAATACTTGGCGCGTGGCACTTTCATCAACATAAGCATGGTACGCTTGGTTTTGATATTGAAAGTGTAACTGGATGTTTTTCGCCTTTGCCCTTTCCCGGTAATCCTTGAGCAGCCATTGCAAAATAGGCTTTATGTCCAGCATCTGTAACGATAACTTTATTTTGCCAGATTCAATTTGGTTTACGTCCAACAAATTTTTAATAAGTTCAAACATTTGTTGAGAGACTATGGAAATCATTTGCGCCAAATTCATCACTTCTTCTTTGGACATCTCATCATAATCGGTTTCAATCATACGAGATAATCCTTGAATCGCTGACAGTGGATTTTTGAGATCATGGGCTGCAATGCCTAAAAACTCACTCTTGTCCTGATTGAGTTTAAGCAATTGTTCGTTGAGCTCAATCAGTTGGGTATTTTGTGCCTCAATGTCTTTGGTGCGTTCTTTGACTTTGTCTTCCAAACTCGCATAAAGACGTGCATTTTCAATTGAAATCGCTATCTGCGAAGTGAGTAAATGGAGCATTTCCAGTCGTTTTGGTGTAAAAACGCCAGTCACCAAGTTATTTTCTAAGTACAAAATACCCATGGTGTTGCCTTGATTAAGCAGTGGTACACATAAAATAGATTTGGGTTGACGTTTGAGAATATGGGGATCATTAGTAAAGCGGCCTACCCTCGTCGCATCATTCAAAACCACATACTCTTTGGTACGCGCCACATAATGAATGATACCCGCCGAAAGTTCTTCGCTGGTTTCAAGCGATTCTGAACACAAAACTTCTATAGCCGGTTCACCCGTATTTTTGGACGTATGTTCTTCTGAACGGCTCTGCTGAACTTCTGGATTCTTGAATTCATGAACGCCGGGTTCATCGTTTTCCTGAATGCCGGTGACAATATATTTCGCTTCAATGCGCCATTGCCCGTTTTGGTTGATCAACAGAAAACCACTTTGTGCGCCAGCATTTTCGACGACAATTTTCATCAATTTTGACAGTAAACGCTTGAGCATAATCTCGCCGGCAATGGCTTGCGACGCTTTTAAGACACTGTTTAAGTCTAAAACTGTGGCAGTGCCATGCGCTGTCGCACTGACTGTTGAAGTTGTGGCGTGAGTGGTGTGGTGCGTACAATCTCGGCACTCAGATAAGTTAGGTTTGTCCGGCAGAACAAAGGGACATGAAAAGTGCTTTTTCGCTAGAATTTGCGGATATCGCGTCTCTAAATCTTTGACCTTTGCTGTCGCGCCCCAGCGTGAGTATGCATAGTGGGCATCGCGCAGGTAAACGTAAGCCAGCTTGCGTTGTCCTTTTGCCAAATAAAATTGCCCGGCTAATTCATAAGCTAAGGCTTCTTCATTAACGTACTCGT
The DNA here is from genome assembly GCA_003646175.1 of Candidatus Parabeggiatoa sp. nov. 1. Classification (GTDB taxonomy): domain Bacteria; phylum Pseudomonadota; class Gammaproteobacteria; order Beggiatoales; family Beggiatoaceae; genus Parabeggiatoa. The sequence goes on along the minus strand of QNER01000217.1, from coordinate 7,779 downwards.
TGTATTGCGCTAACGCAATGGCTTTGTCATAAAATTCGCGAGCGTCGCTGTCACTACGCAATACCCGAGCCCATTCGGCTTCAACTAGATAGAATTTATGTAGATAATTCTTACTGGCATGGTGCGCCCATTTGTTCATTTTTTTCTGGTTAGCCTCGACTTTGTCGAGAATGCCTCTTCGCTCTGACGGAAGCGCCTCAGGATACATCGCCAGCCTTGCGAGAGAGTCATAGAAATGAAAAAGAGGAACCACTGGTGAACCTATAACCTTTTCTAAGTATTGTTCGGCTAGGGTCGCATTTTCAAACGCTTGCGGATAGGCTCGAAAGAGATAACAGAGCGTCATTTTGAGGTAATAGACTTGAAAAACGAGGCCTTTCGCTTGTGCTTCAAGATGAAGTGGCAACATCTGTTCTTCGTTATAGACGTCACCAATTAAACACAGGGGGGGTGAGTCTGAGGTTTTTCCTGTCAAGTTCCGGATGGCTTGCCGATAGATATGATTCAAAGACAAAGAGGTTTCTTGCTTAAGATATGTGAAAAACCCCGCATAAGTAGCCAGTTTTTGTTCAACCTTTGTCAGTTCGTCACCCACAAAATAAGCATGGATGGCGTAATTAGTGGCCGACATCGCGGCCGATTCAAAATCTCCCGTTTCTATTCCACTTTGATAAGCTTCCAGCAAGGGTTGCAAGCTGGCTTGGATGGGTTCTTTAGAATGGGTTATAACCCCGTAAACTATCTGGAATATTCTGGCCTTGAGTTCTTTCGTTTGGTTTTGTTCCAATAGCCGCAAAGCCAATTGTCCAAATTGGTAACCTTTTTCAATCTCCTCCTTTATCCCAGAGAGAATATACCCGTAACTGGCATACGCGGGCACCGATTCATAAGCATTGCCATATTTGATGGACAATTTAACCCGTTTAAACACAATCAGTGGCAACAGCTTAGGCATAATCGTATAGACGGGCGGACTAATACTCAACATAATTCGCATGGCTGCGAGCATTTTGGGTTGAGTCATCGTGGGCAAATCGCATAGATTCTCTATGTTTTTTCCGGCCAAAGCTAATTTGGTGGTGATTGAGCCTAGCGAAAAGTCCCATTTGGTGGGTGCGTTTGGAAACTTGACACCCAACTGCGCTAGAACGGCAAGCCCAATGGTGATTGTTTCTTGTAGCTGGTTTTGGGCTTTATAGGCTTGCATTCGGATTTCGTAAGCTTTGACCTTCTCTAGTAGCGACTTAGCGTTTTGCAGTACGGCTTCTATCAAGCTCTCCGTTTTGTCAAAGTCACCATTGAGGGCTGCTAATTCGGCTGCTTCCACTGTCAGTGCCAGTGTGAAATCGTATTGATGTCGCCAGCTATTTTCAGCTAATAAGTCTATGCCAATGAGCAAGTATTTGTAGGCTTGTTCATAGGCCGCCGACGCTTTGGCTTTTTGCCCAGCCATCCGATTTAATTGGGCTAATTCATTTCGCTTCTCTTTTGATATGATAAATCTTTGCCCTAAATTCAGGTGGTTAACGATAGCAAAGATTTGCTCAGTGAGCTGCTCAGGTGGTGTATTTTGTAGCAGCCGTTGCCCCACCAGCGTGTGTATTTTTTGCCTAGATTCTTCGGAAATCAGGGAACCGGTTGCTTGCTGAATACGTTCATGGGCAAACTTGTATTCCGTTGTCAATACCATTGAGTTAAGCGGAAAAACCAGACCTGCGGTTACCGCTTCCTGTAGTAAATTTAAGGTTTCCGTTGGCTGTTTTTCGGAAACAGCTATCAGGGTTTCAAGCAAAAATTGATGACCAATGCAGGCTGCTAACTGTAAGATATATTGTGTGTTTTTACTCAATCTTTGAATTTGGGCAGCCAACAGTTCAACCACATTATCGGTTATCTCACGCGCTTGAATTTTTACTAAATCCCAGTGCCAACCGAATATTCTCTGTTCGGTAGGCGGGACAAAAGTCAACAGTTGTTCTGCGTGTAGTGATTTCAAAAATTCGTTGACAAAAAAAGGACTACCCTGCGTTTTCGCTAAGACAATTTCCGCTAACGGTTTTGTCGGTGCTAACGGGTAATTGAGCGTGTCAGCGATAAGTTGGTTAATGTGAAGTAATGCCAAAGGTGGCAAAGACATCCGCTCGACGCTAACGCCAGCGTTTTGTATGTTATCCAATGTCAACTGCAACGGATGTGCCGCACCGATTTCATTATCACGATAGGCACCAATAACAAACAGATGGTGATTATCCGCTGCGGTTATCAGATGTTGCAGGAGTTTGAGACTGGCAGTGTCGGCCCATTGTAAATTATCCAGAAACAGAACTAAGGGATGCTCAGGTTGGGTAAACACTTTGATAAAGTTTTGAAATACCCAATTAAAACGATTCTGAGATTCGGCTGGGGGCAGTGTAGGTACCGGCAGTTGCTTGCCTATAATCAATTCCACTTCTCCAAGCACATCAATAATCAGTTGGGCATTGGCACCCAACGCATTTTGCAGCTTTTGTTGCCATTGTTGCAGTTGGGATTCGCTTTCGGTGAGTAGCAGCTTTATCAAGTTTTCAAAGGCTTTAATCACCGCACTGTAGGGAATATTGCGTTGAAATTGTTCAAATTGACCTGACGTAAAATACCCTCTTTTTTGACCACCGATGGCTTGGTAAATTTCCTGCACCAGCAAGGTTTTACCAATGCCAGAATGGCCAGACACTAGCATCATTTGACTTTGCCCTTGGCAAACCTTATCAAACACGGTCAACAAAGTTTCTATTTCAGTTTCCCTACCATATAATTTTTGTGGAATTTGGAATCTGTCGGAAACGTCACGATAACCTATTACAAATCCGCCTATTTTGCCGGTTGCTTGTAATTGGTTCAGGCACATTTGTAGATCGGCTTTCAAGCCATAAGCACTTTGATAACGCTCTTCGGCAATTTTGGCCAACAATTTCATCACGACGGTTGATAATTGCGGTGGAATATCCGAGTTTAACTGATGGGGTGGCGTTGGTTGTTTGGCAATATGAGAATGTACCAATTCCATGGGATCATCGGATTGAAAAGGCAATTTGCCGACGAGCATTTCATAAAAAGTGATGCCTAATGAGTAAAAGTCACTGCGATAATCAATGATGCGATTCATTCGCCCGGTTTGTTCGGGCGACATATAGGCTAAAGTGCCTTCGAGAATATGAGGATGACTCAGCGTTTGGCCGTGAGGTAAGAACGAGGAAATCCCAAAGTCGGTGAGTTTGACTTGGCTGGTTTCACGACATCTAATGATATTAGAGGGTTTAATATCTTTGTGAATAATATGCTGTTGATGAAGTTCAGCAAGGATTTCAGCCAGTTGGGTTGCGATCTCCAAAAAAGTATTCAAATTCAGTGGTTGCTGAGAAATCAGTGTTTTAAGCGACTGTCCGTCACCAAAATGTTCCAAAATAAGCGCGAGGCTATTGCCATAAGATGCTAACTCAAGGACTTTTATGATCCGGTTTGAATGGATGTTTTTAGTGATTTCATATTCGTGCCGAAGTTTGTTCAAATCCGTGGCAGTTGGATATTCGGTATTCATGAATTTGATAGTAACGGTTTTTTGATCAAGTGTTCGTACTGCTTGGTAGACTACCGTTTTGGTACCTTGGTAAAGTTTAGTAGAAAGATTGTACCCTTCTAAGGTGAACATATTGGTTTCTCGTTGTTTTGGGAATGGGTAATGCCTTCAGTGCAACCATAAGGGATTGCCCCCTACGTTAAACCCACATGTAGGGGCAATCCTTTATGGTTGCCCCTTTGGGCACTGGTCCAGTTCTAGGTAAATTCCTTAAATATCAATAATTTATAATGATACGATTCATTTTACTCAAGTGGTTGATATGACTGGATGTATCAGCACATAATCACTTAATCGTGCATTGAACTGAACCAGTGCCGAAACCGTAAAGCGTTTTGGAAACGCTTTACGGTTTTGCCCTAAATATTTTTCTGAACGTCTATAGTTTGGGCCTCCGCTAAGCCATTCTAGTATGATGGGGCCGAACTATGGCTACGTCAACCCACACGCGATAATTGTGGGAATTGGGATCGCGCATAAAGTTTTTGTGTATGAAATGGTGACTTTATGCGCTATTGGGGATTGGCGTTTTGGGACTTATGAATAAAAACAATCAGTTAATGAATCATTGCTTATTCCCCATTCCCATGATATATATTTATTGAGAATGGCTCTTGACATTTGCTAATGAATGAGCGTATTATGCGTTTTCACTTTTCGGGGCCCATAGATTTATCCAAACGGCCCCAAATCATCTGAAAATCGGGATGATTGTGCCAATATTTTTTAAGTAATTGATTTATTGAATAAACGTATACTGGAAGTACAACGCATTGAAGGATTTTACGGGAATGTGCTTCAAAGTTAATATAAATAAGAACTTTGTTGACCATAACTTCTTTATCATAACCACACCCTTTTCAAAAGAAAAAATAGACTGGCAAAATTTGTACCCATTTTTGACTTGCAAACGGAAATTTTAGGGAAAGGTTGAGTGGTGATGTGCAATGAGCCGATTGTGATATCACTGATATTTATTTTTCCAGTTCTTGGCGTTTGAACGGATAGCGGCAATCTAGCCGATTGTGATAATTTATCTTCTGACATTCCAAAACACATCTAGTACACTGTCAACTTGGTTTTGACGGGTAAAATACTTGTAAAGGAGTCCAAACTTTAGTTTGGGCGGTTCCAAGATAAATCTGGCCAACTCCTGTTTATTTGTCAATAGAAAATTGACAGAGTGCTAGGTTTGACTGGATAGTGGCTTAGAGCCGATTGTGATGTTATGCCTAATTTAAGTACCCGTTCACGTTCACCTTCAAGAGTGATTATACGGTAATGGCAGCCGATTGTGAGCCGTTGCCGTTGCCTGAGCTTGTCAAAGGCAGATTGTCAAAGGCAATATTGAGTGGTTATGTGGCAATGGTAGCCGATTGTGATATTTTTTCTGGTATTTGTTCAAACCAAATTAACGGATGATACAGCAATAGTAGCTGATTGTGATATTGGTATTATTCCAAAAACGAAGTTGTCTTGTTAGTTAAATGGTTATATGGCACAGCCAATTGTGAAAAACCGCCAACAAGAAGAACGATAAGGATTAGTTAATTGATACGATACGGATTTTCTCGTTGCCACGCGCCAGTGTGGGAACGCATTTGAAACGCGCCGGCATTCCCAAAAGTCACCACATTCCCAAAATGGTGGGCAACAACGTTGCCCACCCTACGAACTTGTCACAAAGCATCCAACCGGCACCGCCCATCCACAAAAATTCACCTTTTTCAAGTACACTTCGTCTATTCAAAACCAAAACTCACCGCCATTCGGAATAACCAAAACGTAGAATGACAAAACGCAATAATTTATGCCAGTGATGAGTTTAACCCTGATAAAAAAGCGTTAACAGACAAATCCAACATTTTTTTTATAGCGTCCACATTCATGTCCTCAAACTTTTCTGTCAACGCCAAAATACAAATACCATGCACGTTGCCCCATAAAGCACGAGTGATTTGGGCATAGGCTTTTGGTTCAAGCGTTGGCATCAATGCCTGCAAAGGTTTTTCAAATAAACTGGGCAAGCGTGAAACCTTTTCTTGATACCAGCTAGGCACTTCAGGCTCTCTTGTCACCCGCGGCTCAAAAACCATGCTCCAACGTAACCGGTATTCTATGGCAAACTGAAGATAGGCGTGACTCAGTGCTAAAAGACAAGCGTGGGGTTGTTCATATTGTTGTTGCTCAGCGTCGGAAAGCGCAGTGTATAATTTATCAAGGGTGCGCCCGTTGAGCTGTAAAATCAGATCATCAAAATTTCTAAATACCGCATATAAAGTCCCAACGCTGTAGCCCATGGCGAGTGCAATTTTGCGAACACTTAATCCTTTTGAACCCATTTCGGTGACGATTTCTTCGCCGATTTGTAGAGCAAGTTCATGCTTGGCTTTGTGCGCTTCTTCATCGCGACGTTTCATAATAAAATTGTTCTCTTTGTCGTTTTTGTTGTTAGTGGGAATGGGGGATGGGAATGATTATTTGTTAATTTGCAATTCCCGAACCCCATTTTCAATAGGTTTTCTGTTCAGTCATTCTATAGATGTTCATATAATTAATTTCACCAGTCAAAGTTAACTAACGGATACTATCCCATCGAGGTATAGCATCCGTTTCGTTGCGTTATTTTTCGGAAAATCTATATAAAGGAAACCTGATTCATATATGAGTGGTTTATTATAAATGAACATTGTTCATTATGACACAACGGTGATTATTATGGCTAATATTTTTAAACGTGTTCACGATGTCGTGAACGCCAATATCAATGAGTTGCTTGATCGTATTGAGGATCCTGAACGCATGATTAAACAGGTGATTCGGGAAATGGAAGACAACATCAATCAGTGCAAGGAGGGGGTTGTTGATGCGGTTGCCTGGCGCATCACCGCCGCCAGTCTGAAGAATGGCTGCAAAAAGCGCAACTGGCTTTAGAGGCGGAAGAGGAAGATTTGGCACGCTCCGCCCTCACCCGCAAAAATGAAATCGACAAGATCGTCAAGGATTTAGTGCCAGCTTGGGAAAAGGCGAAAGAAACCAGCGAGCGTCTCAAAGGGCAATTGCATCAACTGGAGGCGAAGTTGGAAGAAGCCAAGCTAAAGCGCAGCACTTTGATAGCTCGCCAACGCGCCTCTGAGGCTCGCGAACAGATGCACAAAACCCAGGATAAATTCCAAACCGGTTTGGATGCCCAAACTCGTTTTGCGCGCATGGAAGATAAGGTGGCATATATAGAAGCGCGTGCCGACGCGGCCGCGGAAATCGAGAATGAATCATCGCCGTTGGAAAAAGAATTTTCGCAAATGGCAGTTGATCATGATGTGGAAGCGGAATTGGCAGCTTTAAAAGCTAAGGTACGAAAAAATTAGTTTAGTACAGCGGATTGACGGATTGAACGGATTAAAGGATTGGTAGCTTGATTGAGTACGAGTACAGCGAATTAGCGAAATAAACGAATTGAATTGAGGTTTTTTTCAAACTTTCTTCGTGGGAAAATGGAGAACGCTGATAAATAAATTCGTTGATTTCGTCAATTCGCTGTACTCTTATTCTTAATTCGTTGATTTCGTCAATTCGCTGTACTCTTATTCTTAATTCGGGTTCTTCCTCAATTACGGCCTTTCGGACTCTGTGCGGGAGAATTCGTGGTGCCGGATGATTTTGATGAACCATTGGTGACTTGAGTACAGCGAATTGGTGGCTTGTTCGAGTACAACTAATTACGTGGATAAACGAATTAAATTAATTAGCGTGTTTTCACTCATTGATAATTCAAAAATCAAAGCGAACTTATCTTTCTTAATATTTGTCGAACGAGTCCCATTCACGTCAACTAATCAAGGATTGTTAGGCCTTATTCGTTTATCCACGTAATTCGCTGTACTCGATTCGCTGTACTCAATCCGTTGTACTGGTTTTTTAGCAATCAAAGAAGATAGTACAGCGGATTTTTGGTCTCAACGGATTTTTGATGGGCGCATTCCCAAAAAAGGGTCATTATCAATTATTTTAAATTGATTTCGTGATGCTCTCGCTTTTTTGCGATAGTATCACTTTTGCGAAATTACCCTTATATTTTGATTTCGTGATGCTATCGCTTTTTTGGCGATAGTATCACTTTTGCGAACCCTTATATTTTGATTTCGTGATGCTATCGCTTTTTT
>QNER01000216.1 GCA_003646175.1 Candidatus Parabeggiatoa sp. nov. 1 | reverse complement strand
GTTTTGGGAAATTCCACCGTCGCCTGCCAGTGCTGCCAAGCTAACCGGTTAACCGGTGGTCTCAGATCGGCTTTGATCCATGTTGTGCCAAAATTGTTGGACACGTAAAGTTCGCTCACTTGTAAATCGCCCACCCACGCATGGCCTCTCACAGCTAATGGTTTGCCAACTTCATGTAATAGGCCGGATTTGGGGAAAGTGACAATTGACTTCACTGGCATTGATTCAATAATACACATATCATCATCTGGGACTCTCGTACCGGGGGCCACGGTATTACAGGGAACGCGGTAGGATTGTCCACCCATTTTGGGCCCATCGTGGATTGGGTTTCTGATCACGATTTGCTTGAGCCATTTACCAGAGGTTGAGGCTGGCCATCCGCCACAAACCAGTCTTAATGGATAACCATTTTGAAGAGGAATGTCCTGGCCATTCATGGCCCATGCAATCAGGGTTTCATCTTCCAAGGCTTTAGCCATTGGCACACCCCTAGAAAGGGATATTTTAGTTGGTTCGCCGCTTGAATGGGTATCAGCGCCATAATAGCCAATGTAAACGGCATCCTCCTTAATCCCACAAGACGCGAGCACCTCTTTTAGCCTAACGCCCGTCCATTCGGCGCAACCCACCGCCCCAATTGACCATTGATTACTGGTGGCGGGCGGATTGTATTCGCTGCGGCCGTTGCCACCACATTCAAGTAATATTTGTAAAGTGACTTGCTCAAATTTCTGTTTTAACTCGGCCAACGTAAAGGTGGTTGGGTTTTCACAAGACTCGCCGGCAATTTCCAACGTCCAGGTGTTGAGATCGATGTCCTCAAGCGTGGGTGGAATCCCATTATTTCTGACAAAAAACCGATTAGCCGGCGTAATTTCGTCATCTAATAAATGGGCAGGCGTTTCAGCATTGATCGGCCTATCATTTAGAACAATCAGGCCGTCTTTGCCGGGTATCTGAAATGCGTCGTCGCTCTGTGCCAGTGCCGCGGGAATTAATTCCCCCAGCATATTATCCGCATACGGAATGCTGGCACCAAGTACGGTACCCATTGCTAATAAACCGCTATCCTTCGTGTCACGGGAGCCGTTTCTCTGCCCCATATTAACCAGTCTGCTTTTTCGGGGTTTTCGGCATAAAGTTCGTGAATATCCCGTTCTATTTTTTTGCTCATTTGGTACTTCCCTAGTTCAGTTTGCGTTTTTGTCTTCAAAAATAACTACAAGGATTGTATATAATAAGGGATTAGATCGTGGTGATGCTTCAAAAATAACTACAATGATTGTATATAATAAGGGATTAGATCGTGGTAATGCTTAGGTTTAATCCTTTATTATAAATAATCCTTGTAGTTTGCGTTAGTATTCATCACGCCGTTTTTTCGTACCAGGTTCGCCTTGTACTCCTGGTAATATGCTTTAAAACCTAGCACCGAAGGTGCGTATTATCTACGCCCGTGGCAACGCCCCTGGCTGGCTGGCTCATTTTATCCCAGCTCTTTCTTGATAGCTTCCAGTAACTTGTCTGCTTTAACCGGCTTGACCAAAAAGTCTTTTGCGCCCTGCATCTTTGCCCAAGCTTTATCAGTTTCCTGATCTTTGGAGGACACCACTATTATCGGAATTGATTTGGTCTCAGAGCCTTTGGTAATCTTGCGAGTGGTTTTAAAACCATCGGTGCCCGGCATAACGATATCCATAACAACCAAGTCTGGCTTGAGTTCGTTCGCCTTTTGTATGCCTTCTTCACCACCAGACGCGGACGATGTTTTATAGCCTTGGCCTTCCAGAATAGTCTTCAGGGTTTTGACATCTTCGGGTGAATCATCCACAATCAATATATGGGCCATAAGTTTTACTCCTTGTTGTTTTGCGTTGCTGTTTTGGTAGTCCTAAAGATGTAGTGAGTTGACGGATGCTATCCCTTGCCGGGATAGTATCCGTTTGAACACCATCACTACTTTTACAGGACTACCGCTGTTTTAACTATCCCTAAGAAGGGATAGCATGTTAGTGATTGTTAAAACGGATACTATCCCTAAGAAGGGATAGCATCCGTAAAAATGACTGAGAAATATTCATTTAAAACTCGCGGGCGGTTTACGCCCTACCAGTGATTCCAAATAATGCAGTTCTTCATCGGTATGATACTTCATGGTATCAGAAAAAACCTTGGGCTGTTCGACATTATGGTTAATTGAATAAGCTGTGTGATGGGTGGTACTGACAAACTGAAGCTGTGGTTTGTCGTGGGTGTAGATTTCTGTTTCACCATAACAGGTGCAAAAATAGGTGTTGTGAGGTTCAACCTTCAGAAATAAACCGGTACCGCGTATGCCTAAAGTCACGGTGGGTGATTGGATTGTCTTTCGCCCTTTACCAAACACGCCTAACAGTGTTCCACTAACAAGGCGCATCGCGTTAACAAAACGATTGCCGGGGTTATAACGTAATCGTAAGGTGGAATGTGCCCCTAATTTGTACACATCGTCGCCAATGACAAAAATGATTTGACTCTTGACACCGGTTTTGACGGTATCGCCGGGTTTAATTGGGGTATCCTTCGTTATTAGTCGATTGTTTACCCAGACTTTTCCGTGCATTTCGCGGATGACGTTGGCATAACTGAGCCTTGGCATTAATCCCAACAAGCTGGCTGAAGCTGATAGCGTTAAAAAACGTCTACGTGAAAAATTCCGTTTATCATCTCGCATAGTCGCTTGACCTTTTTTTGTTTCGGGAATGGAGTCCAAACTTTAGTTTGGCCTCCACAAAAATGAGAGATAGCTTGGTTAAAATTGATTCGTAAAGTTCTTGCTTTTGACTTTACCCTTAAAAAATATCACGTCAGCTTTGGCTTCATCAGTTACCCAAATCATATTAGTGCCGGATAATTTATCCAAGCCCAATATTGAGCCAATACCGGTATCAAGACTACCGCTAGTGACTTTAGTCGGTTCGCCCAAAATATTCATAACTTCTTGTTCCGTCATCCCGTCCTGAATTTGGATGAAGTTGTTGTAAGTTAGGCGTGGTGGGGTGGCACAACTGCTTAGTAGCGCTGCCAACATGATGAAACTCAAGATGAATTGATAACGACACATAAATACTCCTCTTTTAAAGCACCAGTGTTAATTATTAAACAATAGACAATACCAGAAAACAATACAAGTTCGTAGTTGCCCACCAAACGTTATTGCCGGCCCCAAAATATGTCACACTAACAGGAGTACAAGGCGAACCTGGTACGAAAAAACGGTGAAGTTCGTAGGGTGGGCAACGTCTTTTTGTTGCCCACCTATTTAAGCTTAAGGTTAAGGTGGGCAAGAAAAAGCCCTTGGTGGGCACAAAATACCTGGAAATTTGTGCTTCAGTGGGCAACGTCTTTTTGTTGCCGGCCCCAAAGTTAGAAACCTTCAAGGTTTTTGCAACGCTTTACGGTTTTGCCCTAATTAAGAATAATTTTCCGTTACCCATTACCCATTAACCCATTACCTAAATGATTATGTTTAAAACAACTCAATCTTTAATTTCTTCTCGTGCGGTACTTATTACCGGCTGTTCTAGTGGTATAGGATACTGTGTTGCACACGGTTTGAAAACTCGAGGCTATTCGGTGTTTGCCACAGCGCGTCTGCCTGAAGATGTGGCTCGTTTACAAAAAGAAGGATTAGAAAGCCTGGTTTTGGACTTGAGCGATTCGCAATCCATTTGTAAAGCCGTGCAAACGGTATTAGAGCGTACTGATGGACGATTATATGGTTTATTTAACAACGCCGCTTATGGACAAGTGGGGGCGGTAGAAGATTTAAGCCGCGAGGCTTTGCGTCAACAATTTGAAACCAATTTTTTTGGTACGCATGAATTGACTTGTCAAGTGTTACCTATTATGCGTGAACAACGCGAGGGGCGGATTATCCAAAATAGTTCCTTTTTGGGCATCGTCACGTTGCCTTATCGTGGGGCTTATAATGCCAGTAAATTTGCGTTGGAAGGATTAACTGATACTTTGCGGTTAGAATTAGCCGGCACCGGTATCTTTGTTTCTTTGGTTGAACCGGGGCCGATCACCAGTCGGTTTCGTGCCAATGCTTACAGCAGATTCAAACAACACATTGATGTTGAACACAGTGTACACCAGCAAGCGTATGCCAAAATGGAACAACGGCTGTCAGCAACAAAGCCCATTCTATTTACTTTACCCCCTGAAGCGGTACTCAAAAAAGTTATCCATGCTTTGGAATCAAAACGTCCACAACCGCGTTATTATGTGACGTTTCCGACGTATTTGTTGACCACCTTAAAAAGATTACTCCCACATCGGGCAATGGATTGGGCGGTGCGACGTTTATTTTAATATTAAAGGGCCAAACTAAAGTTTGGACGCCTGATGGAGTGTAAAGTAAAACACGCTGCCAACGCCAAGTTCGCTTTCTACACCCACCTTTCCGCCAAGCTTTTCCACTATGCGTTGCACAATAGATAAACCCAAACCATGTCCTTCTGCGGTTTTATGAAGCCGAGTAAATGGTGTGAACAATTTAGCCATCGCCTCTTGGCTTAAACCGGCTCCATTGTCGTGTACATTAAACCGAATCATATCTTGGCTGGGGGTGACACTGAGTTCTAAACGTGGCGGTTGCCCACCGTATTTTAGGCCGTTACTCAAATAGTTCACCCAAATTTCTTCCACCCAAGCTGCATAGCCGAGAACAACGGGCCAGTTTTTAGGCGTGATGATTTCGCCTTGAGATTGTTTAAGCATAAAGGCTAAACGTTCTTGAACTCGATAAATAATATCGCCCATGTCCAAAGGGGTTAGTTCAATATCTTGTTTTGAGATATTGGCCAATAATAATAGCGCATTCACAATATCTATCATTTTTTTGCTAGATTTAAAGATATGTTGCAAACATTGGTGGGCTTGTGGACTGAGCTGTTCAGATTCTTCATCCCGCAAGAAATCTGACATGCTAATCAGGTATCCAAGCGGATTTTTCAAGTCATGGGCGACGGTGTAAGAAAAGGCATCAAGTTCGGCATTTTTAGTGCCTAACTCGGCATTTTTGCTTTCTAATTCGACATTTGTGGTTTCTAATTCAGCATTTTTCGCTTGGAGTTGTTGTTGCAAATTGCGAATAGTCAGATGGGTATTAATCCGTGCCAAAACTTCTTCTTGGTGAATCGGTTTAGTCACGTAGTCCACCGCCCCTAATTCAAACCCTTTGACTTTATTCACAGTTTCTGATAAAGCCGTCATAAACATAATGGGAATTGCTTGAGTTTTGGCATCCGCTTTCAGTCGCCGACAGGTTTCAAAACCATCTATGCCCGGCATCATCACATCTAACAATATTAAATCCGGACATTGATATTCAATGAGTTCAAGAGCGGTTTCGCCATCCCGTGCGACTAACACTTCAAAATGGTGAGTGTCTAAAAAATGGAATAATGTTTTCAGATTTTCATGGTTATCATCTACTATCAGGATAGTAGGGGATTGCTGCATCGTCATATAGTTATTAGTTATCAGTTATATAGTACAACTTCTTTCCGGATTTAACTTCTTTCCAAGAATAAGAAGAAAAAAATCAGTCACTTCCGGAAAGAAGTTGTACTTGTTATAAATAATCTCTCCCAACGGCTTCGCTATTCCTTTACCATTTGCGGATTCAATGAGAACATCGTACACGGTTTAACCGGTTAAGTGCAATACTCAAGCTTGGTTATAGCCGTATAACAACAGTGGGATTGTCTCTAAACTCAGTGATAAACGGTGGGATTGTCAATTGAGCCGGTGTTATATTGGACGCTTTTGAAATGAAATGCGACGGCCATTAGTATTATTCGCTATTTACGAATATTGCTGGCCGTTAAATGAAAAGTGACGGCCATGTGTTTATTCGTGATTTACGAATATCCCTGGCCGTTAAATGAAAAGTGACGGCCGTTGTTCCTATTCGCTATTTACGAATATCCCTGGCCGTTAAATGAAAAGTGACGGCCGTTGTTATATTCGTGATTTACGAATATCCCTGGCCGTTAAATGAAAAGTGACGGCCGTGGTTGTTATTCGCTATTTAAGAATATCCCTGGCCGTTCCGTTAAATAAAACGGGCAAGCAGATGGCATTGTTCCTACAATATATATTGTTTATAAACCACAACGAATAGTATTTGTTTGAGAGATGCTATATTTATCTGAACATCTATATAACAGGAGATTTTTGCTGATGTATCAACGTAAAATCGGGATTTTACTATTATTATGTACGCCCAATGTCGCATTCGCATTTGACTGGTTTCAAAACCCTGAACAACAAGCAGTGGCGGCTTTTGAACAACAGAATTATAGTGAAGCGGCTAAATTGTTTACTGACACGTATCAGCGCGGCGTGGCTTTCTATCAAGATGGGCAATATGCGGCTGCGGCGGAAGCTTTTGCCAGCGTTACTCGACCTGAAGTTAAATTGAATGCGCAATATAATTTGGGTAATGCCTATTTTCAGCAAGGCGAGTATCAGAAAGCAATGAGTGCTTATGAACAAGTGTTGGCGGAACAGCAGGATCATCAGGATGCCCAGCATAATTTAAAGTTAGCCAAGCAACAATTGTCTCCGCCACCGCAAGATAAGTCTGAACAGGGCGATCAATCTCAACAATCGGATTCGGCGCAAAATGAGGGGGAGGGGGATAATTCGGAATCGGCTCAAAATGATGCGGCTCAAAATGAGCAAAGTCAGGAGGCAGAACAACAGGCGGCGCAAAATGGGCAAAGTAATGAGGCAGAACAACAAGCGGCGCAAAATGAGCAACAGCAGGGACAGCAAGATGGGGCGCAATCGGCGGACAATCGTGAGCAAAGCGATGATTCACAAGCGGCGCAATCGGCTCAGGACGAGTCTGAGCATTCTGAGCAATCCGCGCAATCGGCTCAACCCTCTGACGCTGCAAAAGAGTCCACGGCTGGCACTGCTACGTCGGCTGATCAGTTAGCAGATGAAAGCGATATGATGGCAGATGCGTTACTAAACCGAGTTGTCGAGAATCCACAGCAATTGTTGCGTAGCCAATTTTATTTGGATGCGCAACGTGCGAAAGTCCCGCCACCTGAGAACCCTTGGTAAGGAAAATGGGGGAGATTTAGGAGTGCAAAGCGTACTTTGCACACACAATCGGCATAAAAAAAGCCTTAAGGTTTCATCGCCTTAAGGCTTTTTTTGTACCTAAAAACTGCTTTCCAAACTAAAGTTTGGACTCCATCGCCTACATTGGCGTGTTCCCGTGTAATGCAACTACAAGGATTGTTTAATCGAGGCGGATTAGGATTTACCCATCAATCACTTCAATCAATTTGACAAATCCATAAATCCGTCTCTCAAAAATCCCTTATTATATACAATCCTTGTAGTTATTTTGGTACATTGGCGTGTTCCCGTGTAATGCTCAATAAACTACAAGGATTGTTTATAATAAAGGATTAGCGCCTACCCATCAATCACTTCAATCAATTTGACAAATCCATAAATCCGTGTTGATTAAATCCCTTATTATATACAATCCTTGTAGTTATTTTGGTTGTTATTCACAATCGCCGACATTGGCGCAAATCATTCGTTTCAGGCGAACCTTGTACGAAAAAACAGCGAATTAAAAAAGCCTCTTGGCATAATGCCTTGAGGCTTTTTTTGTGCAAAAAAAAACAAAACCTTCAAGGTTTTCAAAACCTTGAAGGTTTTTAACGGTGTATGAACTCACAATCGGCTACATTGCCGCTTAACCACTCAACACGCTTTCCTCACAAGCAAGGTAACGACGAAGCTCACAATCGGCTACATTGCCGCTTAACCACTCAACTTTAGTGATGTCGCAAGACGCACTGGATACTCACAATCGGCTACTTTGCCGCTATCCATTCAAACCATTTCCACTGCTGCCACCGCCACTCCTTCTCACAATCGGCTACTTTGCCGCTATCCATTCAAACCTTCTTATTGCAGTCTTAGCCGCAATCACGCTCACAATCGGCTACTTTGCCGCTATCCATTCAAACCCCAGACCATAAATTTTCTTGTTATTTTTCAAGAGGTTACAAGCCATATTTGTCGCACTTAAATTGTGGGCGAAAGTTAGGTGTTTTGGCATGATAATTGCTTAAAAATATTTTCGTTTTAAATCAAACGGTTACAAAAAAAACCACATAAAAACTAAGCTATAAATCGCCCCCCCCAAAAGTTAGGGCCAGTCTTTGATTTTAAAGACATTTTTTTTATTTCGGTCCTTTTTACCAAAAATGGGGCACTTTTTTTTGGGATCTGGGTGAACTTTTAACGGATACTTTCCCGAACCATGGGATAGCATCCGTTTCAAAAATAACTCGCTTTTAACATACTTATGTTCAGATAATCAACCATAAATTTTGTCCAACCATTTTTAGGGGGTTTGATAACAGGGAAAGCATGGTACACCCAATAATGAGCCAATGTCAATATGAGTCTTTACAAAAAAAACCAGAGCATCGACTTTCGACTTTTAAATAACAGTCATGCATAATGATGTTAGAAATAGGTAATGGGTAATGGGTAATGGAAGTTAATTTGTTATAGATGTTCAGATAAAATATTTCGGGTAATGGGTAATGGAATATTTTACGAGAGTTTGGTTTCGTTTTAGCCATAGAATGGCTGCCCACTTCTAATCGCGCTTAAAGTTTTTGCGCGCAAAAACTTTGGTTTTGAGAAAGTTTTTCAAAAAACCGCTTGAGTTCTGAAAAAATTTTGTGCATAAAAACTTTGGTTCTGAGAAAGTTTTCCAAAAGAGGGACTTGCAAAACTCCAAAATCCTTGGGAATGGTTAATGGTTAATGGTTAATGGTTAATGGTTAATGGATATAACTCGATGCGATAGTGTTTTGCCAGGCCTGATTGGGTATTTAACACATTATTTACTTTGTTAATCAATGAGTTATATAGATATTGAGGGTGTTTTAGCCTTTAGCTTTAACCGTTCAAAAAACATTAACCATTAACCATTAACCATTTCCCTTTAGTTTTGCAAGAGGCTCAAAAAATCGGATTTCTTTGAACTGTGGGGCAGTAATTGGACATAAAAAAAGCCTTAAGGCTATGATACCTTAAGGCTTTTTTTTGGGCCTAAAAACCCATTTCCAAACTAAAGTTTGGACTCCTAAAAATTTTATCCTTCAATAGAATAACCATATTGACGCACGATTTTTAATAACAACGCCAAACTATCGCGCATGGGCGTATCTAACCACACTTGTGCATCATCATACCATGCCGGAAAAAACACACGACGCGCTGTGCTATTCAAACGGCACCCATCTGTTTGGCTTTGGGTAAACTGCGCCGGTGTCAGTAGCCCGGCTTGTACTTGTCGCAAGGCGAACCTTGTACGAGCTTGCGTAGGGTGGGCAATGTCCTTTTATTGCCCACCTTTTTGACTCAGGAGTCCAAGATTTATCTTGGCAGGAGTCCAAGATTTATCTTGGCAGATGCGCCAGAATGACAATCATTTTTGTGCATTAAAATCCGTCAAATCCGTCAATCTTAAATTGGTGGGCAAAAAAGACCTTGCCCACCCTACAAATATAAATCTCAATCCCAAAGTGAAGACCATTATTCGCTATTCGCGATTTTATATTTTTCATGGCCGTTAAATAGAAATGTGAAGACCATTATTCGCTATTCGCGATTTTATGCTTTTCATGGTTGTTAAATGAAAGGGGCAACCGCGAGGGATTGCCCCTATAGTATATAACGAAATGTAGGGGCAATCCTTTCGAGGCTAAAGTTTTTGCGAGCAAAAACTTTAGCCTCGAATATAGTTGCCCCGATTGACTATCGAGCTAGCGTTGTGCGTAACATGAGTTCTTAACTTGACAATGATCGCACGGTTTTTCGTACAAGGTTCGCCTTGTACTCCTGTTAATGTGACATTGTGAAGTTAATGAAAAATGTTAATTCTAATAACCAATTACTTTGACAATGTCACAT
>QNER01000215.1 GCA_003646175.1 Candidatus Parabeggiatoa sp. nov. 1 | reverse complement strand
TTTACGTTGGTTACCTACAAAAAATACCCACGTTCAAGTCTACTGGGCTAAGGCCCTCAGAAATATCGACAACCCTGAAAATCAAGAACATGACTTACAAGACGAAGGCCTCCATTTTGAAATTAACTTCCGTCCAAAGCTTTAGCTTTGGACGAATAAACCCAAACCGTTGAATAAACCCAAACCGTTGGAGTCCAAAGCTTCAACTTTGGACGAATAATAAATAAACCTAAAGTTTGGACGAATAATAGACTTGTTGCGAAATAAGAGTACAAAATTAGAGAATTTTACTGATAAATCAAAGGGTTAATCTTTAAAGGCCGTCTATTAAAAATCATTGAATTTCAGATACTTAAGTTATTTCGCAACAACCCTAATAAATCCAAACCTAAAGGTTTGGGCTCCAACTGGCCGTAACTTTCGTCCAAAGCGACTCTAAATTCAAATAAACAATTAAGAGAAGAGCCGTGTTCTGGATCAGTCTCAAGCACGGTTTTGAAGACGATATGAAGGTGGCACTTCCCACCAAAGTTATGATTCTGAAATTTAACCAAATATACTGTGAACGGGTGAAATTTAGACTTTTTTCGTCACTGGGGTGAAGGAAATTCATTCATAATAAACGAAACATAAAAGTCCAAATCTAAACCGTGTGCGGTATGCACTGTAAAGGAAATTTTCTGATTGTAACGGATTTGGGGGGCAATAAGAATTTCAAAAAGTTACGTGAGTTTTGAGACCGTTTTTTGAGTGACTTTTTTCTGCATATCCAACCCTTTTAATGCCTTAACTCCTATTGAGGCGGTATAGGCTCAAACTGGGGCGGTGAGTAGGTAAGTTCCTTAGGTTCTAAAACGTGAACCCCGAAAAGATTCCGCTTCAGTTAAAAAAAACAAAAGTTTAATTAATTAATCATTAATCATTAATCATTAATCATTAATCATTATCAAACAGTTCCCCCCCAAATCCGTTATAACGAGGAAATTTTTATGTTATCTACTGCTCCCTCTAAGACAACCTGTTATCAATGCGAACTGGATTGCATATTCGACGTGCATTATGGGAACGATGGTCGCGTGGAAAAATTGTCTGGTCCAGAATGTCCACGCGGTAAGGTGCAACTTGAAATGCAGGAGCATCCAGAGCGGCTCCGTTATCCATTGCAAAGGATAGAGGGAACTGATGGGGCGCATTATCAACGAATCTCTTGGGATAAAGCCCTAGACATTACTGCCAACGCTTTGGACAGCATCCGTCAAAAGAATGGTGCAGAGTCGGTAGCTTTCTTCAGCGGCTACACTAAAGAAGCGAGGCTCTACCTTCAAAGGCTTGCCCATCTTTTCGGTTCCCCCAACTATATGACGGAATCAGGATGTTGTTTTACGTCCGCCCAACTCTGCGAAGAACTGACTTACGGCTATCCATTGAAACATGCCAGTCTTCTCAGTGCGCATGAAACTCGTTGCCGCTTGATCTGGTCGACCAATCCGGTTCATTCTGTGTTGCCGTTTGATAAACATCCAGTAATTGCACCCAAGGATGGAGTCAAAATCATTGTCGTCGATCCCCGTTACACAGAGACCGCCGAACGTGCAGATTTATATCTTCCTATCCGTCCCGGTTCGGATGGTGCTTTAGCGTTGGCTATCCATCATCTGCTCTTCAAGAATGGTTGGGCCGATGAAGCTTTTCTCAACCGTTGGTGTCATGGTGTTGAAGCATTTCGAAGTTACGTAAAAGAGTTTACCCCAGAGCGGGCAGCCGAGCTTTGCCAAGTTCCCGCCGCAGACATTCGTCAAGCAGCCGAATGGTATGGAACCCAAGGGCCTTCTCAATTAGTCATGTCGGCTTGTTCCACGACGCACCACACTAACGGATTTCAAAACCACCGTGCCATGATTTTGTTGGCCGCCACCAGCGGTAATGTGGACATTCCTGGGGGGAACCGTTTTTTCTTCCGCAATGCGGTTCCAAAACCGATTGATCTTTTCAAGGAAACTATCGGACAATTACCACCACGTATAGGTTACGATAAATTTCCCGTTTGGATCAACCGTATTCCAGAAGCCCAACCGATGTTGCTGAGACGATCCATTGAAGGAAAAGAGTCAACTCAGATTAGAGGTATGTTTGCTCTAGGAATCAATCCTATCATGTGGCCTAACACATCCAGCCTAATTGAGTCGCTGAAAAAACTGGAATTCTTCGCCTGTGTTGACTTCTTTCCCAATCCGGCGACCGAAATAGCCAACATTGTTTTTCCGGCAGCTACTTCTCTTGAGCGAGAGGCGTTAATTACGGCTACACGTTGTCAATTTCGAGGCATTGTGCAACATAGAAAACCGGTCGTACAAACGCCGGTTGGTGAGGCAAGAGCGGACGCTCAAATCATACTGGACCTTGGTTGTCGCTTGGGTATGCAGGAAAAATTTTGGCACGGAGATATCCATGCGAGCATTCACGAACAGGCGGAAACGTTCACGCCGGCGCTTTGGGAACAAATACAGAGCAAACCTGAAGGAGTGGCCATCTTTGGTTCTGTCACGATGGACGATGAGTTGGAACAGACAGATAGATTGTATGAGGTCAAAGGCTTTCCCACCTTTAGCGGCAAAGTGGAATTTGATTCCGAAGAGTTGCGCCGTGCAGGATACGATGGACTTCCCATCTACCATGAGCCGGCAGAAAGTCCGCTCAGTACGCCAGAAATCGCCAAAAAATTCCCCCTCGTTCTGACAACTGGAGGACGTTCCATCGCATATGTCCATTCACAACAACGCCAGTTCAAGAGTTTGCGTCGTTTAGATCCATATCCACGAGTGCAGATACACCCCAAAGATGCCTACAATCGGGGAATTGAGGATGGTCAATCGGTCACGATTTCATCACCCCGCGGGAGGGTGGACATGTTGGCAGAGGTAACTGATCGCATACTGCCCGGCGTTGTGCATGCCTATCATGGATGGTCTACGGCCAATATCAATGAGTTGATTGATGATCAAAATCTTGATCCAATCAGCGGTTTTCCTGCTTATAAGTCTAACCTTTGCCAAGTGGAGAAAAAAGTTGAGCGAGATTCGTAAACACAACACCTACGAAACCGATTCCAGTATCGCTTTATATTGTGAATTTCATTATGGTGACGAATATTTTAATGTTGCTAATTTCCCAAAAAAATATGCTGAATACGCATTACAGAAAATGCAATATAAAAATAAAAT
This sequence comes from Candidatus Parabeggiatoa sp. nov. 1, assembly GCA_003646175.1. GTDB lineage: Bacteria > Pseudomonadota > Gammaproteobacteria > Beggiatoales > Beggiatoaceae > Parabeggiatoa. The sequence continues at coordinate 6,813 of QNER01000215.1, read as the reverse complement.
AAATGCACTTGAAATTGGTTGTGCTGTAGGTAGAGCAAGTTTTGAACTGGCACACGAATTTACTCAAGTCACTGGTATGGATTTCTCTGCTCGATTCATCCAAGTTGCTAATCAATTGAAAGAAAATGCAACTTTACGTTATGCCATCCCAGATGAAGGTGATATTGTGCGTTATAAAGAAACCTCATTAAAAGCATTGGGGTTTTATTCAATAAAACAACGTTGCCATTTCATCCAACAAGACGCATGTGATCTCAAACCAATTTTCCAAGGTTATGATCTAATTTTGGGTGCCAACTTAATTGATCGTCTCTATCAACCAAGAAAATTCCTTGACAATATTCATCACCGTATTAATGATTCGGGACTATTGATATTAACTTCACCTTATACTTGGCTAGAAGAATTTACTGAAAAACGATATTGGCTAGGTGGATACAAACAAAACGGTGAAAATGTTACCACGTTGGATGGATTAAAAAACATCTTACTGGAGCATTTTGAACTTATTGATGTTGCTGATATACCTTTTGTTATTCGAGAAACAAAACGTAAATTCCAACATTCAATTGCTGAAGTATCCACCTGGCAAAAAAGATAATTATATGAACAATTAATTCTACTTTGTCACTTTTAATAAAATCAATGACTTGTAGGGTGGATTGAGCGTTCCGCTACTTCGTTGCGCTGCGCGTATCCACCAAAATTCACGTTGTTATGATTTTATTAGGCGAATGGTAAGTAATAATTATCTAACTCACTGATATTTAAAGTCGAGCTCACGTTAGTACTTTGTCAAGGTTATATTGATGGATACCGGAGTCATCGATAAATCTTGGACAGCCCAAACTCTCATCTTACCCGTCAAAACCAAGTTGACAGAGTACTAACGTGAGTTCGACTTTAAATATCAATGGGTTATAAATTTATTAGTTATATCAATTGTTTATTTATAATGACTTAATTATCAATCAGTTAAAAACAAAACACCTAAGCTGTACTTACTTCTTCCAGTTGATGGCCCACAAATAAGGGTTATTCACGTATTAATGGTAAGGGTTTAGTATATTTAATCAATTAATTGTAATCAAGTAATTGATTAACATAATATTTATATAACTTATTGAAAAATAAAGTCGAACTCACGTTACTAGGAAAACTTTAGTTTGTACGCTCAAACGGTCGTCCACACTTATCAGCCGCAGAGGCGACAAGTAATATCTATGAAAGCCAACAAATGCAGAATGATTACTTGTTGCTGCACTACGGCAGCGCCGAAGATACGATGCCATACTCATTTGGGCCCCGCGAGGCGATAGATTTTCCCGCACGTTGTGCCAAATTGGTGCTGGAATCCGCCACCCAATTAGGCCTTAAAACCGAACGGGCGATTGATGTTGGTTGTTCGGTTGGGCGAGCCGTGTTTGAACTGGCACGAACTTATCAAGAAGTGGTGGGAGTCGATTTAAGTAAAGCCTTTATTGAGGCCGCTAACACACTGAAGCATGAGGGCCAATTAGACTATTTTCGCAAAGATGAGGGCCAATTAGGCGCAACCCTCACCGCCACTATTGATTCTGCGATTGATCGCAATCGTACCACATTCCGCCAAGCGGATGCCTGTGCGTTGCCACCCGAGTTGGTTGGATTTGATGCGGTGCTACTGGCAAACTTATTGGATCGCTTGCCCAGCCCTAAAGCCTGTTTAGCTCGAATGGGCGGCTATCTGGGCTTAGTACGCCCCGGTGGGGTGGTGATGTCACCTTACACTTGGATGGAACAATTTACCCCGATTGATGCTTGGCTCGGTGGCTATGAACGAGACGGTAATGCTTTGTCATCCAAAGACGGGATTCGTGCGGCACTGGGTGAAGCTTTTGAACTGGTGACTGAAGAAAATATGCCTTTACTGATTCGTGAACATGTGCGTAAATATCAGTATATTGTCACTCATGTGACGGTGTGGAGACGTAATGAAACATAAGGAGGAATCAATATGGGGACTATTTTTGGTACCCATTGGAAAATTAATCGAATGGAAAACGATAATGATTGACACATATGAAGACTATCAACATATAAACCGTTTAGGATGGGCGCAAGGTGTTAGCAAAGGATGGAAAGCCACCTCTACCTTTGGGACAAAAGAACTTCAGCATTCCAAAGATTTATTAGATCCGAACAACTGGATTCCGTGGGAAAAAGTAAAATCTGTACTTTGTTTGGCGAGTGGTGGTGGTCAACAAGGCCCTTTGTTTGCATCCCTTGGCTACAATGTCACTGTCGTTGATTTTTCCCCAGAACAACTTGCACAAGATCAACAAGTCGCTGATGAACATGGGTTTAAGATCGAACTGATCGAAAGCGACATACTCGACCTCTCGTTGTTATATGGGCGCCATTTTGATTTGGTTTACCAACCACTTTCAGCACATCATGTCCCAGATGTCAGGCATGTGTATCGTGAAGTCGTCAAGGTTTTAAGTCCTAACGGTTATTACTTTGTAAGTCATTGGAATCCTATATTTTTTCAATTACCATTATCTGATGAGTCAGTTCAGTGGGATGGCAAGGCTTATCGCCTCGTTAGAGCACAAAAAAGTGGAGAACTCGTGCATTGCAAATGGGAAACCGATAATGGAGATAAAATAGCGATTTGCCATTTTATTCATACTTTATCTGATCTCATCGGCGGTTTATGTGATCTAGGATTTGTGATACACCATTTTGACGAACCTAAAGGTGGAAATAGATGTGCCGATCCTGAAAGTCTTGAACATATAGCGAGTTTTTTTCCGCTTACGTTCAATATTTTTTGTTCAAAACCCCAAACTTGGATGAAGTAAATAATGCAAAAACAGAAAGTCACTTCTTCGCACTATGCGAAGATTGCAGATCATTATAATCATGCTTTTTTTCATGGCGACTCTATTGATTATCAAAACTGGGTATTACAGAAAGTATTACATCATTTACAGTTAAAGGCCCCAGATCAAGTTGTAGACATCGGATGTGGTACTGGAACGTTTACAAGTGCGCTTTATGATCAGATTGAATTCAAGCAAGAAATTATCGGGGTTGACTCAAGTCCTGAAATGTTAACTCATGCTAACACATTGAGGGGGATAAGGACTCATTGTACTGATGCGGTTTCCTTCAGTCAATCTCATGAATACCAATATGATAAAGCTTTGATGATGGGGATCATACATCATATAGATTTGGCTGATTTGCCAAGATTGTACAAAGGTATTTATCAACAATTACGCAAAGGTGGCATACTTCTGACCATCACTAGACCCAACATTGTTCACTACCCTTTTTTTCAAGCGGCTTTAGACATCTGGTCTCAATTTCAACCTGATTCTGAGCTTTATATTCAACTTCAAAAAGAGGCTGGTTTCTCTGTTAATTGTCAAACTGACGATTATCCACTCCAAATTCCCAAGACGCAATGGTTTGAAATGATTAAAAACCGTTTTTGGTCAACCTTTTCTCATTTCACAGATGAGGAATTACAAGCGGGTTTAGTGGAATTAGAAAATAAATACGCTAAAGCAGAAGTCTTAAACTTTGTAGATACTTTGGTTTTCATTGAAGCCCAAAAGCCTCAATGCCATTAACTTAAGGAATATTTTCGTAGGGTGGGCAGTTTTTTTTGCCCACCATCATTATTTTTTACGGTGGTGGACAACAAAAAGGGTATACCCACCCGCTGCGATAGTTAATTTAATTAATGGCATTGGCCCAAAAGCATGGGGATAAATCTCTAGGCTAAAAGCTCAAGTCTGCTAAAGCAGACTCACCAACGTAGTACTTTAGGGTACTTGAGCAGTGCCCTTTAGGGTACTTGAGCTTTTAGCCATGAGCTTTAGCTCATGGCAAGATTGTTGGACGGATTGTGTCACATCGTTTTAAACTTTTTCAATCACCCTAGATGAGGTTCATACTCTAATGCTTATTGAAATTTTAGTGCTCAGTAGTTTAGCTGTTGGAATAAGAAATTATCGCCAACAACGCCAGTCAAAAAAGGGTTCAAACAAAAGCCAAGCGCTGACACCAAAATCATCCAGCTTATATCAAAAAGGTAAAACCAGCTTACTCGCCTTTAAAAAAGTGTTTTTGGGTTCAAACAAAAGCCAAGCCCTGAAGCCAAAATCATCCAGCTTATATCAAAAAGGTAAAAACAGCTTACTCGCCTTTAAAAAACTGTTCATGATTTCATTAACTGGCGGGGAAGTACGTCATCAACAACTTAAGCAGATGGTCACAGTGGAAGGTGATAATCAAGCGAATGCCTTTTATAAAAAACTAAATAGAAACATAAATCTATCTATCGGTTTAATGGGTTTGGCTCTGATAGGCACTTGGTTCTATGCTCCGTTGCTGCCGATAGCGGCAGCCGGTGCTCTTTACCTTTATTCTCCTCTTTTTCAAAAATTCTCTAAAGAGTTGAATAAAGGGCGTATAACCACCGAGCTTCTTGATGTTATTTTTCTGATTAGTTTTATAATGATGGGATATATATTTTTGGTCATATTCTTCACTTTTACTAGTTTACTGAATCTGAAACTGCTGACACGAACCAAAGATCACTCACAGGGACAATTAATTAAAATTTTTAGTCAACAACCACAATTCGTTTGGATCAGACGAGAAGGTATAGAAGTCGATATACCCCTAGAAGCCGTTCAAAAGGAAGATATTGTCGTGATTAATGCTGGCGAGATTATTCCGGTTGATGGCATTATAACCGAAGGATTGGCAACCATTGATCAACATAGCTTGACTGGGGAATCGCAACCGGTAGAAAAAGAAGTGGGTTCCCAGGTTTTTGCCGCGACGCTGGTATTAGCCGGGCGGATTTTGATTAAAGTCGAAAATACCGGCACCCATACCAACGCAGCAAAAATTGGGCACATTTTGCAACAAACCCAAGAGTTTAAAGAAAGCTTGCGTTTACGAGGGAAACAGATAGCAGACCGTTTTGTCCCGCCAACCTTATTTGCCAGTGGCTTAACTTTACCATTGCTTGGCTCAAATTCGGCAGTGACAATTCTTTGGTCTAGTTTTGGTTATAATATGCAGGTATTGGGACCAATTAGTATTTTGAATTTTTTACATATTATGGCTCAAAATGGCATATTGATTAAAGATGGACGTTCTCTGGAAATGTTGCAACAGATCGATACAGTGGTTTTTGATAAAACCGGCACTTTAACAATGGAACAACCGCAACTCAGTCATCTCTACCCTCGTAAGCCCTTCAATGAAGAGACTTTGCTAACCTACGCCGCGGCAGCCGAGTACCGGCAAACCCATCCCATTGCCAAAGCCATACTAATAGCCGCAGAACAACGCGGGCTAGATTTACCCGTGATTGATGAAGCCGCTTATCAAGTAGGTTACGGCATTGAAGTGAAAATCAAAACAACCGTAGTACAAGTGGGCAGTGCCCGTTTTATGCACCAAAAAGGTATTCGCTTACCAACAGAAATACAAGACTTAAAAACCCGATGTGATGCCAACGGACATTCACTGGTTTATGTCGCCCTGAATAATAATCTAGCGGGTGTGCTGGAATTACAACCCTGTATTCGTCCAGAAGCCAAGGAAATCATTGATTATTTAAAGGCTCAGGGTATTTCACTGTACATTATCTCCGGTGATCACGAACAACCGACTCGCATGCTCGCTCATGAGTTAGGCATAGAACATTACTTTGCTGAAACGCTACCCGATAAGAAAGCGGAATTGATCGCAAAGTTGCGTGCCAGTGGCAAATTTGTTGGTTTTATTGGTGATGGGATTAACGATGCCATTGCCTTAAAACAAGCAAATGTATCTATATCGCTTCGCGGTGCTTCAACTGCTGCCACAGATACCGCTCAGATTATTTTAATGGATGGTGATTTAAACAAACTCAAGTCCTTATTTGAGATTACCAAGGCCTTTGAAGCCAATATGCGTACCAATTATTTAACCTCAATGGTACCCGGTGTGGTTTGTTTAGGTGGGGTATTTTTATTCCATATGGGTGTTGTTGGTGGTTTGGTTGTGTCTTACACTGGAAAAATGGTTGGTTTAATGAATACCATGTTGCCTTTAGTAAAGCATGAAAATAGTAATAATTTAACAGTGGAGTCCAAAGCCAAACCGTTGGAGTCCAAAATTTCAGCTTTGGACGACTAAAAATCCAAACCACAACTTCCGTCCAAAGCTTCAGCTTTGGACGACTAGAAATCTGTAACTGGACGAATGATAAGAAATACAAATGATAAGAAATACAAACCTAAAGGTTTGGACTCCGGCCGTAATTGGGGTTGCCATTATAACTAATTGTTTTTATTAACGTGAGTTCGAGTTATTTTTCAATAAATTATATAAATTTTATATTAATCAATTGGCTGAAAAAATATTTTTTGACAATGAAACCCTTAAGAATAATACGTTAATAACCCGAAAATTGTGGGCCATAGAGTGAAATGAGCCAGTCAATGTTTTTTTAACTGATTGAAAATAAAGTCATTATAAATAACGCTTTGATAGACTTAATAATTCTATAACTCACTGATATTTAAAATAGAACTCACGTTATTAGGTAAAAAATTAAAACGGATACTCTATTCACAAAATGACCAACGAGAATATAAGTCTTTTACGGCTTTGTGTTTGGCGGCCCTGTCGCTTGGAACGGGAATACTTTGACATTACCAAGCGACACCCCGCCGAGGTGACCTCTTTCCAAGAATGTATTTATTCGTGGGAACCAAATGGCGATCCATTTAGTTCTGTCACCAGCAGTGAACAACT
>QNER01000214.1 GCA_003646175.1 Candidatus Parabeggiatoa sp. nov. 1 | reverse complement strand
TTGTAAAAGAAGCAATGAAAATTGTGGAAATAAGCTTAGGAGAGGAGCCGTGTGAGGTAAAAGTCTCAAGCACGGTTTTGAAGACGAGTCTCTTATGGCGACATGAGAGGCTTAGTTTAACAAACTCGACTCGCAATTTTTTTGTAAGCAGTTGATTTCAAAATAAATATTAAATTTTGGTGCTTAAAAACTAATTTTCTTAAAAATCAATGACTTGCATATCTAAACACTCAAAAATTGATTGACGCAAACATCAAAAACTTGAACATCGAAAAAGTCGCTAAAAAAGTCATTAAGTTCAAAAGAGTCTTGTTGATTACATTGGGGATAATATAACTATAATAAACATTATACCGATTTAATATTAAGTGATTGATTTTAGCGACATTTGTGTGAATGCTAATTTCAATTAAATCAATGGTTTACGTTAAATCGGTATAAACGAGTGTGACCTCCATTTGATGTAACCGTTTTCGGAAAAAAAACTCGTGAATTTGATTGATTAACCTTATGGCGCGTCATAATCACTTTCTTTAGTTGTTTTATTAATCTTTAACGCATTCATAACACGATGCCATGTAGTCAAATAAGAGCTATTTATTGGTATCTCATTGAGGCTCAAATCAAACAGGGCCCTAACGAATTCTCGAACTTCATTAAGTAAATGCCCTTATCATCATCATATTATTTATTTGACGCACACATCAAATCAAGGTCACACCCGTATAAACTCTAATTAATTGCGACCTGTACGATTAAAAATGGTTAAACGAAAGGTACGCCCGACTGATGATGGTTTTGTGCGTTTATTTAGCACCGTGCCAAAATCTGCCGTCCGTCGGATCGTTCATGATTTTACATCATCTATAAAACCTCTTATGTTTAACCGTACAGTGCGATTAATTGTTATACTTTTATACTTTTTTAAGCCTCAAAAAATTTTACCCTTAAAGACCGGCATTTTCTATAACCCTAGGCAGGACCTCGTCAAAGTTCAATGTAACTTCTTGATTTAACATAAGCAAATTCAATTGATTTTATCAAAGTCTATTGAAAAACAATAAGTTATAAATGAGTGTTGTTGTGCGAGCCAAATGTTACCAAAAAAGTTTTAGTAATCAATGCGTTAATTTCAACTTTGACGAGGCCCTGAACCCTAGGACTTACGCATTGACAACTAAATAAAAATATGTTATGCAATTTTTAGGTTTCATTGGTTTTATCTTTAATATCAGTCAGTTAATCAATAGATAGCCAATCCATGGTTCATTTGACTCAAAATAACTCAAAAAGTGGCTGGTTAAATGAAATTTGACAACTTATCAAGGTAGAAAAAAAAATTTACTATTGAGTAAAATTCCGTGGCGCATTTTTAGCGCTCCCCCTACCCTACCACGTTTGAAGCGACTGTCTGTTTACATCGATTTCGGGCTTTTAGGCTTCCTTATATCGCTCTTCGTTTTGTATAACCTATTTTTATCTTTATGACAATGCGTAAGTCCTAAACCCTTTATTTCGTCTATCTGTAGGCTTTTATGGCACACAAAACCCAAAAACTGGGGACGTTGTCATTCCAACTTTAGGATAAATCTCAAGGGCTTGATAGTGGCCAAAGGGCGTATTCCCATAAAAAAAAAGGGTCTGTCAATAATGCATCCTATATTTTGTAATGCGAATTAAGAGTTAAAATTTTTGCATAGTAAAAACAGTTGTGTAGAAAACGGCTCCACAAGTATCCACACCGAGTAATTTTTAACAGTTTGATTTTAAATGAGTTTATCAATCCTTAATTCGCATTTGTAGTTTAAGCAGTCAGTTTTCTATTTTGTTTATCAGCAATTAATAATTATAGAATAATTTATTGAATATATAGAAAATAATTTTATTGAATTTTTAAGGTTGAGTTTGGTAAAGTAGATAATACTTAGCGATGCATTTCCGTGACTCATCATCAAAATATTGATATACAGTGCCCCCGACGGCACCATGAGTTGACACTTCAACCAGCCTGCCTGCACGGCAATTCGACTTCATTATTCAACTCATTGAATTCATTTAATTTCCAAAATTTGCGGTTTATAAAATTTGCGGTTTATAAAAAAAACCGCATGCATAAGTTTCAATTATTGTAAATATATCTATTAAAATCAGGCAGTTATAAATATCACTTGATAAAATATATCAGTTAGCTATTTTTAATATTTTTATTTTAAATCAGTCATTTATACAATACCTACCCAAAACACTTACATAATATTTATTAGCCTAACTGATTGAAAATTAATGAAATAGAAATTAATGAAATCTAAAATTCTGGTTGTCAGAACGCTAAAAAGATAACTGTTTGATTTTATCAAATCAACCTATTATATGTGCTTTGTTTGGCGAAGGTATTGTTATAACAACAATATTTTTAATAATTTTTTCGCCTGGAATTTGCTTGAAATTGCTATACACATAAATAGTAATATTTATAAGTGATTTATTTATAAGTATTGTTATTTTTATGAAGGAAAAATGATAAAAATTGAAAATGAGATGGCGTTTTTACATTTACAAAATATCACTTACTAACTAATAACGTGAGTTCGACTTTAATATCAATAAGTTATAAAATGGACTATCATTTCAATAAGTTATCATATCATAAAATTGTTTATTTTTTAATGAGTTATAAAAACCTATTTTTTAGGTCAAACTGCTACGGCCTTTTTTCTTTCATTAGGGCCACAGAAACTTCATTCATCACAACCAATAATAAATTTCCGGTTTTAAAAAATAAAATCGCATGCCGCTATTATTACTAACCTATTGATTTAACTATCTATTTATAATTGCTTGAAAAATAAGTCGAACTCATAATAAATAAGTACATTAATTTAATTTATTCAGAAATATCTGCCCTTGCACACGCCAAGGCGCATTTCTGTTTTCCCGCTAGTTTTTGTAACTCATTGATTTTATTAAGGGTGTGTCAAAACCGCTTAAAAATAAAAATTATAAACAAAATTATAAACAAACATTTAGGCTCTGTTGACATTTGCTACTTTAATAAAGTATAAAACTTTATTTTGCCAATAGGATAATTTCATGTCTCATGCCAATCTGTCAGATGACCAGTGGGATAAAAGACTTGACTTCTTAAAATCGCCAGATGGCATTTTATAGTATGTAAGATTTGGCCAAAAACCGAGAGAGGTTTGCCAAACCTCTGAGATTTAGGCTCAACGGATTTTTTTGGAAAACTATAGAAGGGCGGTTGAGGAGTGCCGACAATTTGTAGATGCGGTATTGTGGTTGGCAATTGCGGTGCACAGTGGCGTTAAAGCAGGAAAATAGAGGGAATTGGAACAGTGTTTATAAACGTTTTTAGAAAAGGGGGATAAAGGTATTTTGGAAGCGATACACTGTCATTTTGCCCAAGGCCCTGACCTTCCAAGCATTCTGAACGACGGCACGATTGTTCGTGCTCATTCGTGTGCCGCAGGTACACCTCAAGGTATTTTGGAAGAACCGCAGGAACAGGCATTAGGGCGTTTCCAAGACGGTATTACTTTCGTAATCCCTGTTATGGTTGATGCACTCGGCAATCCGCTTGATTTTATTTTAACAGGAGGACAGGTGGCTAATGTGACTCAAGCCAACACCCTCAAAGAAGGCATCAAAGTCACGTATGCTTTGATGGAGAAAGCCTCTGATGCTGATAAGCTTATCGAACAATTGAAGCTTTAATGCATTATCAAACCACCGCCTAAGAAAAATCGCAAACCACCGCGTGAATACGTTGATACCTGTGTATAAAGAACGTTATCTTTAAGAGTGTTTTATTGGCAAACGAGAAGCCATGCAGCCGTGTCTTTTCGCGATTTGATAAATGGGCTAAAAATGACATGAATTTTGTGTGTTTTGCTGCGGCTCTTATATGGCTACGCTAAAATGTCAACAGAACCTAGGAATATGAGCGGGAAAATAGCAATGCACCCCACACACGTCAATAACTTTCCGCATGCGAATTAAGGGCTGAGAAACTAATTTAAAATCAAACGGTTAAAAATTATTCTGTGGAGATACTTGTGGAGTCGTTTTCTACACCACTGTTTTTATATTGGGTGCAAAAATTTCAATTCTTAATTCGCATATTAAGAGTTAATTCTCTTTTGATGACTTTTTTTTTAAAAGTTATTGGTTCGTTATAAAGCGAGTCATCTTGAAAAACCCAGGGCTCAAAATTCAGAACAAAGGGATTTATTTGATTTGTGAGGGGGCAGTCGGGTGACTGGCTGTTCCACCTACCTCAATGACAACTAAAATATTGTCGTCTTCTAGCTTTAATCAAAAGGTTTTGAAACCAATTGTCATGGTAGCGAAATTGGTTGAGTCGTTTAACCTGACTTGAACAAAAGTTAAATTTTTTAATGGTTATATGGATAGGCCGTGAGCAAAATTTTTTCTGTCCGCCCATGTTCAAATCGAAAGTTCTGCGGTTTCTAATTCAACTGCCATGAAAATATTGGCTACCAAAAAAAAATTGTTTATCACAGGAAAACATCTGAAAAAATATCGGAATACTTCTTTTTGGCTTGGTCTTTATTAATATTAATATAAATGTGCAAAAAACCAGCGCATTAATCAATACTAAGAAAATAATGTTTGGAAAGCTATTGGATGGCTAGCCACCCATCTGTTGTAACGATTTTATGTGCATAATCAGACCGCGGCATCTCGCTTGCGATCGGTTTGAATTGAAGACACCATAACCGGGTGTGACCTTCATTTGAAGTGTGCGTAAACTGGTCGGACATGATGTATTTAAAAAACATTTACCATTAAAAGTTTGATAATTCGTTTTTGCTCTTTGATGGGGTCAAAAATGAAATACCAATAAATGTGTAGTGGTCAAGATGATGTGGTTGAAGATAGTCGTCTAACTAATTCGTTAGGAGAAATACCTTCTATTCCTTGATGAGGACTTCAATTGTAATTCTGCCATAATATAGGCTAACAATTTTATTCGTTCTGTGTCATCTGTCCATGATTTATCTTTAAGCCACTCTTTAAATGTTCGTACAAATCGTTCAGCAAGGAAAGACGATTGTGGGCGGTTTTGATCAATTAGAACATGGACAAAATGTTCTTGTGTGACAATTGTTGAAAAACCTTGGCGGTAAGATGAATGCCACGGTCAGAGATAAGGAATTGTAGCTTTGGTGGTAGCAATTCTTGTAGAGCTTCAACTACCATTTCAGCAGTGACTTTTGAACCAACAGTAAATAGGGGCAAACAGAAGCATTTTTGATTCCAATTATCGACCATAACTAAAACGGCAATCCAAGTCGTCACAACGGGTAACTGTGATCTCTGTTCCCTAGTAGTTAGTCTTTGTTTTCGCCATTGTTGTTGTTCTTGTTGCTGTGAAACAATAGTTTTCCGTCGTTGTTGGCTTCGATAATCCATTGTTCCTTTTGAACTTGACGTTTTTTAAGGGAACATTTAGGCTGTTTTCCTTGAAGCGAAGGCTGTTTTTCTTTAGCAATTCTAATTATGGCTTAGGTTATTGATTTTGAAATAATAAAAAATTTATCTTTAAATCAGAAGCAATCTCAATTACAAATTAGCTCCCCCAATTAATGGCCATTTATCTCACTTTTATTGTGAAAATGGATCAAAAAATGAGCGAAATAGTTTTAACGACTCAAAATTCTAAATTCAAAAATTAGAATTGCTGGCTTTTAGGACTTACGCATTGTTAGAAAGAGAAAAATAGGTTATACAAAATTGAGGATGATGTCGGTCCGCCGAAAAGCCAGAAAAAATAGGAAAACAGATAGTCGCCTCAAACGCGGTGGGGAACGGTAAAAATGCGCCACTGTATTTGACTAAATAGTAATTTTTTCTATTATACATTGATAAATTATTTATTGTCAAATTTCCTGTGACCCGCACCTTTTTTAGTCATTTTGAGTCAAATTCGCCGCAAAGAAAGATATGGACCCGTGGCTTGGCTCTCTATTTCTTAACTGACTGATATTAAGATAAAACCAATGAAACCAAAATTTTTTAACCTATTTTTAGGTTAGTTGTCAATGCGTAAGTCTTAGCTTGGTTTTTAGTTGTTTCCAAGCAGCATCTTCTTGCAGACGTTGTTCACGAATAATCCGACGCTCGATTCTTCGCGGCTGTTTTTTTTTGAGTATTTTTTTGGTTTTAAGGCTGTCAGTTTCTTCGGTTATTAAGGGTTGAGATTCCTTTTTTTTAGCTGTCGATTCCGCCACAAATGCTTTCATGACATCTTCATAGTCTCGTTCGTTATCTTCAAAAACACGCCCAGGGAACGAAGGTTCAGTTTATTCATTGGTTTTTTCAACTACTCTACGCCCTGATGAACCACTGACAGCCTGCAATTTTTGCTCAACATCATGGCTATCTGGGACAAAACACAAGTCAATGTTTATAGTTCTCGCTGTGTTTTTCAGCTAACCGAACTTTAGCTTTGGAAAATGACTGACCATTTTTTTTGATTGAACACACTTGTGCCAAAGTCCGGCTCGAATAGTAGCAGCAAAACCGTGTTGGGACTGATTAGAGGAACCCATCCAGAACGAATGGCTAATTCATGAGCAATTCGGAGCGAACCCCAAGTTGGTTGCTGTTGATACAACTTAATAACCTGTTTGGCGATTGATGAGGGTGTCTTAGAATAATTTTTTGGTGCATGACTGTTAGTCTTTTCTAAAGGGGTATAACCACCTTCTAAAAAGCGTGGTTTCCAATAATAAAAAGTTCCTGTAGACACACGCGCTTAAAAAAAGCCTTAGTGACATTTCTAGGCTCGAACCAAGTCTCAAAATAGAACCGACGTTGTTGAGCTGTTGTCGGACGAAAATCTAAACGTTTGCGATCCGTTTTGTTGGCACAAGTTTTCGTTTTCATGGTCTTTGAATCAGTGATATTAGCGCAATATGTATGGTTCACAATGTTGATGCTGGTGTCTTGTGTGGATGAAATGTCCAGGCTAAACAAAAAACAGCTTCTTTAATTGTACCATAAATAAGTACTGAAGCACAAATAAACAGGTATTTTAATTTCGTCTCCCCTTTGAGTTTTGAGGGCTAGGAGAATTTAAAAAACCTGAAAATTAATGCTTCAGTACTTACACCTGCTTATGAACTTTCAAACTTTCAATATCATATTGACCACTACAAGACCACTACAAAAAAAGTGTAACGGTCAAATTGATGTTGAACATTATGCAGAGTAAGTATTCATAACTAAAGTATATCCACCTTTCTCTAAAAACTTATTGTTTTAAGAATAGTTATGTGAAATATTTTGACCGGTTTGAGGCTCTTGCAAAACGGTCAAAATTTTTTTTTATTTTATAGAATGTAAATAAAAAAAGTACCAACGTTCAGCACACCATTCTTATAACTCATTGAATTATAAGTAATTTTTATTTGAAAAGATATGCCGATAAATTTTATTTTATCTTTAATTATCAAAAACTTAAAAGGGGTGTGATGAATGTCGGATAGTAGGTAGGTTAGAATATTTGACAAGAAAAAACAACCGAAGATAGATAATATGAGACTGGTAGAAACCTTATCACAATACTGGTTATACAGAAAAAGAACGCTTGCACCGAAGCTTGTCTTACGAGTTGGGTGAATTTTTGGTTCAACAGCAGCAGCTTATTACGATCTTTACGATAGTGATATTAGAAGAACATATTCATTGCCGTTTTGGTCGCGATATGCCTCAAAAGAGCGTTTGTTGCCTTTGCTATCTACGATATGCCCAAAACACGAGTTGACTCAACCGTTTGGTTCGTTCACTCAACTCAGACGAATTTGTGGCTGGGGGAAAAGACCGACATTCTCAAAACTCGACTTTTTCCCGAGCATTTGCCGAGTTTGCACAAACATGCTTGCCACAGCGAGTACATTTCGCTATGATAAAAAAAACCTACTATCGATCATATCAAAGGTCATATTTCAAGGGATGCTTTGGCTATCGATGCTAAGCTGAAACCCATATCGATGCCTTCGATGTGGCACCAAAAGCCCCGCTTTGAAAGCCGGGTTGTTTTTTAATTGGGTTTGAGTTGTAAAGGAACCCACCGGTTTCCAACCGAAAAGATCAATGAGTCAGACCAAAATGTTGAATGACTTGCCCTTCGATGTGATGTTGGTACTTCGAGCACAGCAAAGGTCACATCGAGCCGAAGGTAGGTTATAAGTTACATATTGACACGGCGTTTGGTACCATGGACAGGTAGTGTGTGCTGACCGTAGCGAATACGCATGACAGTTTCGTTCTGATCCCATTAGCAGATGAGACCTTTAGAAGAGTGACGAAATCTCTATGATTTGATGGACTTCGCCTATGATGCTTCGGCTCTCAAAAACCAAAGCCTTGAACTCTTAAATGTACCCCTTATAGATATCAACTAATCTTCGTTATAAAGTTTTGATTGAGCCACTCAATGCTTCGATCCAACCGCCCCCGTTTAGTAATGAAGATATCCCTGAACAGGTGCGCTACCACTCACGATTAGCCTCTTAGCAATGTCAACAGCCTGTTAAAATATGATTTTGGAGGCCAGAACAAACGAGTGCGGGGTCTGATTTTTGTTGTCTGCCACCTCATGTTCTGCATTAAAGCCCGTTCAAAAGAGCAATCAATTAATACGATTATTAACGATGCTATATTTTATTAATAAAAACAGTAATTTTAAAAATTACCTCACTGAGTGTAGGAACAAGTACGCCCAAAATTCAGCTAAATCAGCTCCTTAAAGCTCAAAAAAAACCAATGATCTTTAATGTCTAATAATTAGAGTGGTTATTAAAACAATAATAGGGCTATTTTTACGCTTGTTAACATACTATTAGTGTATGTCTTCAAGGAAGACTTTAAAGAGTTTTGCAAGAGGCTCGTTTACTTGCCAGTTGTTTATTATATAACCGTTATTGCTCTAAAGGCTGGAAGGAACGTCAAACTGGTATAAAGCAACCCATCGCCCCACCAATGTGCCGCCATGGCGACATACATCAGAACGTGGCTATCTTTTAAGGCATCAGAACGTCAAAGATCAAACTTCAATGTTCGTATAATCAATAACTGGCATGTAAATACGCGAAAATATTTATGTTAAGTCTTTGATAAACAAGCTGAATGTTTCAAATAAAAATCAAAAAATAGATGATTCCTGCGAAAGCAGGAATGACGAGTGTTCAATATCTTGTTGACCACTACACTTTTCAAAAATTGGTTTCAAATCTATCTGCAAAATCCATGACCTACTCATTCACTGAGAAAAAACGCCTCCGCAAAGATTTTGGTAAACGTCCTAGCATCCTAGAAGTGCCTTATTTGCTTGCCATCCAAGTGGAATCTTACAAATCCTTTTTGCAAAAAGACACTGAGCCCAATCAGTATGCGGATGTGGGCCTACACGCGGCCTTTAAGTCCGTTTTTCCCATTGTCAGTTACTCCGGCAATGCTGCCCTTGAATATGTCAGCTATCAACTCGGTAAACCACCGTTTGATGTCAAAGAATGTCAATTGCGAGGAATGACTTATTGCGCTTCACTGAGAGTCAAAGTGCGCCTCGTTCTCTATGACAAGGATTCTAAAAATAAATTGGTCAAAGATATCAAAGAACAAGATGTCTATATGGGTGAAATCCCATTAATGACCAAAACCGGTACTTTTGTCATCAATGGCACTGAGCGCGTCATTGTTTCGCAACTACATCGCTCCCCTGGGGTATTTTTTGACCATGACAAAGGCAAAACACACACTTCCGGCAAGTTATTATTTGCGGCCAGAATCATTCCCTATCGTGGCTCTTGGCTAGACTTTGAATTTGACCATAAAGATGGCCTGTTTGTGCGGATTGATAGGCGACGTAAGCTACCCGCCACTATCCTACTGCGGGCTTTGGGATTCAGTGATGTACAAATGCTGGCACAGTTTTTTGAGACCCATCGGATTAAACAGGTGGATTCTGATTTCTTTCTGGCATTGAATTTGGAACACCTGCGTTC
>QNER01000213.1 GCA_003646175.1 Candidatus Parabeggiatoa sp. nov. 1 | reverse complement strand
TTTGATTTTGCTTTATGATAGCCACTCCGTTTTGAAGTGACTTATACTGATAGTACAACGGATACGCGAAATAAACGGATACTTCCTAATTAGCCTAATCAAAATGCCTAATAATCATTAGTTGTTTTTGAAAATCAATACGATTTAATATAGCCACTCGGTTGGCGAGCGTCATAAAAATAGTTTGACTGCCTAATAATGTCTAACCTATTTATTAATTTATATTAGGCATCCGTTTAAAGTATTTTCACATCTAAATAACTCACCGTGAGTAACTACCGCCGTGTCATGGCCGTGTCGGCCCGTGACTCGTAATCAGAGCGCGGCATTATAAAGAAAAATAGGGTATTAGGCAAGTACCTAATTTACATTAATAGTTGGAATTTAGAGATGACTGGCGTGGCGCGGGTATGATGAACTCTGAGGGCGTCGCGGTTTGACTGTCAAACTGAGAGGACTCTCAACGTTGTCCGCAAGATTTGCCATCATGGAAAAAACCTTTCTAAATGTGAATAGAACTAATGGTTTTGGCATCGAGGTGCCAACCCCGAAGGGGTTGAATGTGAATAGCCACAGGTGGAACCTGTGGTTTTTGGTATAAAACACGCGCCAACCCCGAAGGGGTTGAATGTGCATCAGTGGGTAAACAAAAGAACGAACGGCTTGTGAGTCGCTTTTGCTCCTACTACAAACGTCGCAAAAAATGTTAATGGATTTATGCGTACCTACTTATATTGAGGGACTTGCAAAACTATGACGCGCAATTAGTTAATAAATTCAATAAATTACATACCATTAGCTACTCGTAAGTTATTGTTTTATCGGAATTGCTCAAGCGTTTTGCAAGAGGCTCTATTGATAAAGTATTATGAATAATCTCTGTACAGGACAAAAGTCCGTAAACTGATAACATTTATGAGAGGGCTTCTAACTGAGACATTAAATTATATTATCTGTCTCACTATCACATCCGTTATATAGAGTTCACCTTAATATAAGGAATGCTTATGAAAAAAATCCTAGCATTTTTTGCTATAGCGTTATTGCTATTGGATGGTTGTGTAACTTCACCTAAGGGTACACCTACACAACCAATAGTTAATAAATTTGGTAATCCTGAGAGTCCACAAAAAGCGTTGGTAATCGGTAATGCTAATTATCAATATAGGCAGTTAGTAAATCCTACTAATGATGCTAATGATGTCGCTGGTGTGTTGGAGGAGATGGGTTTTTATGTATTAGTTGCTACTAATATTAATCTTAAGGACATGAAAAAGCTAATCGCATCTTTTAATAAAACCTTAACTGGAAGTGACGTTGCACTGTTTTATTTTTCAGGACACGGTGCTGGACTTGAAACTGATGGAAAAAATGCTGATGGAAAAAATTATTTGTTTCCTACCGATAACAAAAATATAGGAGGCGATCTTAACGTGTCCAATAGAGCCATTCGTACTGACATGATACTAAAGGCAATGAAGAATGGTAATCGCGATGGTGTAAATATTCTGATATTAGATGCTTGCCGTGATGAAAAACCTCCTTACGAAGGTAGTTCTAGAACTAGAGCACGTGGTATGATTAAAACGTCTTCCGTAAATGGCACTGTACAAGCTTATGCGACTGCTTTTGGCAAGATAGCGTCAGATAATCCAAAAGAAGATAATGGTTTGTATACCAAATATTTATTGAAAACGTTACGAATTGCAAAAGTTAAACCGATAGGAATTGAACAAATTCTTATAAAAGTGAGTCAATTAGTCAGTAAAGCAAGTAATGGAATGCAAAATCCTGATCATGATTATGCTGTTGACGGTGGTAAGCTTTGTTTGGGATTTAAAGATTGTAGGGAAGCAATACAATGATTGGGATTTTTTGTTCTATTCTATGAACATTCTAATGATGTTCCAAGCATCTTATGTCATTTCAAGAGAGAAACTCAGATTGCTATAGTTTTTCATGTTAGCTCGTTTCAGTTGTTAAAAACATTCGATATTTTGAAAACATCGAATGTTTTGCATCAAATATTATTTATTCGGAACGTCCATAGAGGTGCCCTAAATGGATTATAAAATTCTCTTGTGCTCCCTTTAAAAGAAGGGGATATTTTTTTTTTGATTTGGAAGCATCGTGTGTAACTATAAAATGATGATAAAAACTTAGGAATCTGCAGAAATACAGTTGTTAATCTATATACTGAGCACGGGCATAATCTGCACTTTTGTTTGTCATTTGTCATGGAGCGAGTTGTCATTTCGAGCGGAGCAATAAATATTAACCGCCTCAATATTTATCAAGTTCAAGTTCCTTCACTGAATATGGATTCTTCGGGACTCGAAATGACAGAAGAATTCGATTTGTGACCATGTTGACTATATATTCCTATGATTCAGTTAGTTACTACAACAGGGTAACACATCAATTATGACACGTTTAAATGTTTTTTTTGGATTGCAAATTTTACTTTTTTTATGGCTTATGACTGCGATTATTCAGCCGCTTTATGCAAAATCGTGTTCTATAGGAAATAATCACATATTGTATAAGTTTGAAAACGTGGAAAAAAAAATTGGTATCGCATTATTAATAGGTAATAGCAGATATCACAGTGGAACGCTTAAATATCCAGTCAAGGATGCCATTAGTATCGCTAGCATTTTAAATCGTATTGGGTTTGCTGTTGCTCGGTTTGAAAATTTCAAAAATAAATCTGAATTTAATGGTGTTACACGTCAATTTAATAAATGTTTGAAAATAAGTAAATATTTTGTAGCATTGTTTTATTTCAGTGGGCATGGTGCATATATAAAGGAGCAAAGTGCAAATTTTCTAATTCCTATTGATGATTCTGATATCCAAGATCGAGCAGATGTTGAGATTGATTCTTTTTCCGTAAAAAAACTCTTTTTAAGATTAAAAGAAGCTGACAATAAATTAAATATAGTTATTTTAGATGCTTGCCGCAAACATCCTTATCTTATTTTCAGTAAAGGCTTAGGAAAGATGCCACGTTTTTATCATGTTATCGTAGCCTATCCTACAAAATATGGTAAAACAATTGAGCCTACTAGTTCTTCTTCTAGAAGAGAAAAAAATAGTTTGTATGTTAAACATTTTCTTAAAGAATTAGAATTAGCTTATAAAAATGGGATAGAGGTTAAAGATTTTCTTGATAAGGTTCATAAGCGAGTAATGAAAGAAAGTAAAAAAAGACAATATCCTATTGTAAGGCCATTACGTAAGGTATTTTTTTGTTGGAAAAAAACATGTCCAAAAAACTCACTAGATGAGTTGGATGATGAATTGTCTAGAGAGGTGGATGATGGTGAAAATGATGAACAAGAAGCTAAAAAAGTTACTAGAAGAAGTTATAAAGGTCTTCGGGGTGGGCATTAGTTGAGTATAATGTATCATGGACTTTGAGTTGGTAGTTGGAGTAATCTCAAAACACTTTGGAGAAAGTTATTTTATGTCTAAATCATTTTATGTTTGTTTATTATTGTCTGTTTTCTTGGCAATAAGTGGTTGCGATGACAGCGACGATAACGCTCATGCCGAGCTAGTTACTATCGGGCTAATTTTTCCTTTATCAGCACCTAAAGGAAAACCACGTCATCAAGCGGCGTTGCTTGCGGCGCGGCATTTAGCAGAAGCTGGTTATCCGATTCGCACCGTCGTAGAAGACAGTCAATTGGATAAATTTTTAGGTGTAGATGCAGCACGTAATTTAGTGGAAAATGGAAAAGCAAAGGTACTCATTGGCGCATCAGATAGTGGTATTACTATGGAAATTGCTGATTGGGTTTCCATACCTAACCAAATACCACAAATATCGTATGCTTCTACTTCGCCAGAAATGACTGAGTTAAAAGATGATGATTTTCTTTTTCGCACTGTGCCTTCTGATAAATTACAAGGTGCTGTTCTCGCTTACCTAGCGAAAGAAGTGAAAGGATATGAGAAAGTGGCTGTTATTTACCGTCAAGGTTCTTATGGAGATCACCACAGTTTTGAATTTCAAAATGAATTTCAAAGTAGAGGTGGTACTGTAACTTCTATACAAGCGCATGTGGCTGATCCTCCTACTGACTTCGATATCGAAGCGGATTTTACTCATATTTTAGACAACATACGTGATGTTGGAATACCACAAGCAATTGTGGCAATCAGTCGTGATGAAGAGTCTAATGTTTACATCAAACAAGCTCTTGCTAGAAAAGAGTTCAAAGAAGTAGAATTTATCTTTGTAGATGCCAATAAAAATACCAATATTTTTAAGGATGTAAGCAATACTGCCCTTGAGGGTATGTGTGGTACTTTTCCATCACCACCCGATTACAAATTGCCACCAGAAGAAGATTCCCGGCTAATGTTTGAAAATAGCTATAATAATGTTTTTCCCAAAGATAAACAGCAAGAGCAAGGTGATTTAGAAACCTATACTTTTTTACATCACAGTTATGATGCTGTTATAGTAGCTGGATTAGCTGCTTATGCGGCTACTCAAGAGAAGGGACAAGCAATTACTTCTATAGATATTCGTGATCAATTGAGGAACGTGGCAGCCACACAAGAGGGTACAAAGATTGGTCCTGGAATTGATAATCTTAGGACAGCACTAGAACATTTGAAAAACAGGGAGCCTATTAACTATGAGGGGGCATCAGGTTCAGTGGATTTTGACAACAACGGAGATGTTATAGCACCTATTGAAATATGGTGTTATAACAATGGTCAAACTCAAACCAGTAACATTTGTGAAGTGATGGATATTGGAACAGAGCCTAAGCAAGTTGTTTGTAAGGAGCCAACACAAAAACCTTCTCAATAATAGGAAACGCACCGGCATGAAAATTAATCTCTTTATGAAGAAACAACAGCTTCGCTTTAAAAACAACAACATCATATGGTTTATTGTGGGTATATTATTTTTGCCCATGTTTGTTAAAGCAGAAGAAGAATCCGAATTATGGCTCAATCCCTATGGGATTACGGGCATGACACATTACCAACTTGAATATGGACCGGGAGAAGAGATATCAGGCATCAAGGATAATGTCAAATTAAGTGATAACCTACCTTTTTTGGGTGCTGGCATTACCGGCATTTATCGTGGTGTTTCTGTTGATGCTTCCTTTGTAACAAGCAGTGGTTTATTAGGAGATATCGAACAATCTGGTGAATATTCTGATCCAAATTTGAAAAATATTTTTTATGATCGCGATATACATCTCAAACGTCGAACTTGGAACGCCAGTCTTGGCTATGAATTGCTAAGTAATAATTCGGAAAATCTTGTTATTTTTGCCGGTTACAAACAGGCTAAAACTAATTATGGCTGGGTTGATCATGAATACAAAACCAGAAACAGGAACTCAGCAGTTATTGGTATTCCAAGTAAAGATAACGAATTTAATACGGATGGTTGGTTTCTTGGCATAAATTATAGCCGAGAGGTTGATATTTTTTGGGGTCACAAAGGGAGATTAGGACTTAATTTTAGCTATGCCTGGTTGGATGGTGAATTAGAAACGCGGAGGACTCACAAAGAGATTGAAGGCGGACTGAGATCACGCACAAGATATGAAAACGTCCTTTCTAAGACAAGAGGTCGGACAATCGGTATCAATTGGGCGGCTGGACTGCCTTTTTTGGGAGAAGATTGGTCCTATAGTATCTTTTTGGAACACTCGGATTATGGTTTTGAAGCCAAAAGCGGTTATTTCACAGATACTTTCTTTAGTGATGGCTATACACATGAGATACTTGACCTAAATTCTTATGATGCTAAAGAAACGATTTACTCTATCAATTTTTCAGTAAGCTATTTCTTTGACTAGTAGTCTGGAATATGGGTGATATTTGTCATTTAGCTCAAATGCTTTTTGTTCAAATAGTGCGAAAAATATATATGCCTATCCATAAGATTTATCGCTAGGCTCGAAATGACACAACTCCTCATAATCTCTGTACAGGACAAAAGTTCGTAAACTGATAAGATTTATGAGAGGGCCTTTAACTGAGACATTAAATAAAAACAATGAGTTGCAGTGCCGCTTAATTTTTTTGTCCTGTACTTAGCTTCATAATATCACCCACATTGCACCACTACCCTTTGATCTATAGCTCATTTGTGATGGGACATTATGTGTCCCATATCAATTTTTAACACCTTAGAATTAAAGAGGTTTCTCATGGATTTTCTCGGCATAGATTGGACTCAATTTATAGATTGGATATTGGGCATTATTGGTATATTGGTAGGGTTAGGGGCTTTTTGGAAAATTGGTTGGGGTAAATGTTGTAAAATCACAAAATGCTGGTTGTGTGCAACGGGTGCAGTAATAATTGTGGTCTTATTTGTGACTTCAATTGTTTTTTTGATAGACTATATGATAGAAAACGAATCAGAACTTGCTCATCGCTTGTTTGATGGTAAAAACTCAGCTAACTTGCGAGTTGACATTCAACCAACACCTCCTTTAAGTGTTGGTCAAGAGATGTACCTGCATTTTACCAATAACAGTGACAGGAATGGCTATTTATTAGCGTTTAATATCAATAGTAAAGGAGACTTAGAGTCCTTTATTCCCAAGACATTAAATTTACCGGAGATGCTGAGATACCTCCAAATCCGCGCTGGGCAAGAATTAGTGATTCCTCAACCAGGTGTTTATGAAGATCCTCTTTATGGTCTTCATACCAAGGAACCTACGGGCCAAGAACTCTTAGTCGTTATTTTGGTTGATGAATTAACTTCTGAATTGGTCAAGGTATTATTATCAGCACCAAAAATGAAAACTTCAGAAGTTTTGCAAACTTTATATGATAAGTTCACCAAACCACAGTCAGAAAGTGAACCACATTCTTTACAGTGGTCCAGTGTGGTAATAGATTACCAAACCATTTCTGTCAGAAAATGAGGATTGATGCCGATGAAAAACAGTTTGATATTTTGTATTTTCATTGTCTTGTTGAATGGTGGTTGTGAATCTGGTCCATCGCCTAAAGGGTCACCCCTTGATAACCCAAAAATAGAACGATCCATTGTCAATGCAGAAATTCTATTGCAGAAAGGCCAATTGGAAGAAGCTGAGGGGCTCATTAATCAGGTTCAGACAAAAACCTGGAAAACTCAAGCAATTCGAGGAGATATTGCAGCACATCGCAAACAATGGCAAATAGCGGCCCAATTTTTCAAGCAATCCTTGGAGTTGACCAAAAAAGCCCACTTAACCACGCCAAAAGTTGAGGAAATTGAGGACATTTATGAATCACTTCAAGATGTTCAGCTCTTAGCTGGGGAAATGACAGGCCCTCTTATGCCTCCACCCAAAGATAGTGCAAAGTCTATTTGGTTTAAACCAATGCCTATACCGGTGCAATTCAAATTTGGGGGTTACAAAATAAATGATATAACCGAAAAAGGCAAAAAGTCGGTCCGTTTTATTGCTGATTATATCAATATGCAAAATGCAGAGCATGTTATTTTATATGGACATACTGACGAAAGGGGTGATGCGATTCAAAATCAACGGATATCTGAACAACGGGCTAAATCGGTGAGAACGTATTTGCAAAACGATGGGGGTGTTAGAGCGAAAATTGACGTGATTGGTAAGGGTGAAGATGAACCATTACCGCTACCTCGCTGGAAAATCAATTTAACACAAGAAGAAATCTATCAACGTAATCGGCGAGTTGAACTTAAAATTCTTGATTAGCGAGCATAGGATGGGTAGAGCAAAGCTTACATTACCATGACAGCTTATCAAACAAGCCCACACCCACTTGTCTGAATCATAATTTCCAGTAATTGCAGTGGCGACTAAATCATCCGTGCCACCTACACCAATAGCAAGCGTGGGTAGTTCTTCGCTGCACACACTACTCAAACAGCCCCAAGTCTTAGTGACAAGGGGCTTTTTTTATGTTTTTTTATGTTCCTTTGTGACACTCTGCGCTGTACAACCCTCACCAAATTCCCCAACCCAAAAGACTAAGCGGCCGATGTGGCTCATCGAATCACGCCTTAAACGAAATAGAGTGCATGATTTTTATTGGGTAGCGACGAGTTGTTCTAACTCGCTCGGTTGTAAACTCCGTTGAGCGAAGTTTTTTCATAAACTACTTGATAGATTCGTTTTCTGTCCCTAGTTATTTATCTAAAATAAGTTTTGGGTAGCGACGGCGTTTTATGTTTTTGCTAGAGGCGTTGATGCTCAGCGTCAAATAAGGCCTTGTGATACGATCCATTGCCAAAAGTTTATGGCCTCAATGAGTGTTGGCAAAAAAAATGGCCTCCAACTCCCCGAACTACTACCGCGTGCCGATATGCAACCGGTGGTGAAACTACCCACTGAGGCGAGCTATGAACCGCCACCTATCTATCCCAATCTGCCTGACGTAACCATTGTTGTAGAATATGCCCGTGCGCCCAGTGGCTTAAAGCATGTTCGTTTTGTCAATTCATTTCAAACGTTTGATTTGCTCTTTGCCACCAACAATCAGCAAACAGATGTATTTAACAACACTGGCGACAAAGTCACCACTTTGCCAACCAACAAAATACCTAAACGTTGGCAACGAATAATAGACAAAGAACGTTTATTAAAGATTTTAGAAACGCAACTTGATATGCGCCTTAAACCGATTCGTATCACGTTGCGCGAAGGGGATAAATTACATAAAGAAGGAGAAAAGTTACATTTCACCATTGAACCGAGCGACAAACGAAAAGGCTTAAATGCACTCACCTTATTTAACTTAGCGGGAAATGGGGAACTACAATTCTTATATCCGATAACGGAATATGGAAATCCACTCTATGTGCGATATTTTCCTTATATTCCTCCAAGAATAGAAGTCACGCCACCGTTTGGAGGTGATGATTTGATCGCGGTGCTATGCGAAAAACCGGCTACCGGGTTGCATAGTTTATTAAAAAAGACTCAACCCAATATTCCTAATCCTAATAGGATTCTTTTCCACTTGAGTAATAACCGTTGCCAAGTGGGACAGTATGCGTTCTTTAGTGGAAAATAGCGCTTCGCTGCGGCACCCACTACTCAAACAGCCCCAAGTCTTAGTGACAAGGGGCTTTTTTTGTGTTAACGTTTTGAACATAGGACAGCTTAACGAGAAATCTTACCATCAATGACTTTAAGAAATTTTCCACAATCAATGATTTAAATAAATTGTCCGCGGCAAAGTTTGATTGTTAAAAACTGTTTTATGGCCCACAAACTACGGCTAATAGCCATACAAATTTTATGGTCAAAATGTTTGATTGTTAAATACGGTTTTATGGCCCACAAATCAGTGCTAATAGCCATACAAATTTTATGGTCAAAATGTTTGATTATTAAAAACGGTTGTATGGCCCACAAATCAGTGCCTATAGCTCTACCCGATAACGATATTTTACATGACGATGAGGATTGCCCTTATTTAGATAAAATCACTGACTATTTAAAAGACTTGGCTTCAAACGGCCCCAAAGGCGATAAATCGCCTACTACAAACGGGCACCCCAAAGGCGATAAATCGCCTACTACAAACTACAAACGAAACCTTAAACGAAATAGAGTGCCTGATTTTTATTGGGTAGCGACG
The DNA here is from genome assembly GCA_003646175.1 of Candidatus Parabeggiatoa sp. nov. 1. Lineage (GTDB taxonomy): Bacteria > Pseudomonadota > Gammaproteobacteria > Beggiatoales > Beggiatoaceae > Parabeggiatoa. Next base: position 478 of record QNER01000213.1, on the reverse strand, counting down.
AGTTCCTTTGTAGTGAACGAGGTTGTTTTCCTCGTCAGGCGAAGTTTTTCTATAAACGACTTGATAGATTCGTTTTCGGTACCTATTTATTAGAGATAAGTTTTGGGTAGCGACGGCGTTTTATGTTTTTGCTAGAGGCGTTGATGCTCAGCGGCAAATAAGGCCTTGTGATATGATCCATTGTCAAAAGTTTATTGCTCGCAGACTCGAAATGATAAAAAAGTTTAAGTTGTGCCCGCGTGCTTTTTCAAGTTCACAGAGTACCACAGAGTCACACAGAGCCTTCTGTCGAGAGGAAAATCTCTGTGAAACTCCGTATCGCTCCGTGTTCTTCCGTGTTGAGGATTTGAAAACGGATAGGTGGTAAGTCAATTTGACTGATGAAGGTAACTGATATGTCTGAACTTTCCGAAAAGGGTAATCAAATCTATGAGTCTAAAATTTTGCCTCAATTACCCGTCGATAAATTAAAAGGCAA
>QNER01000212.1 GCA_003646175.1 Candidatus Parabeggiatoa sp. nov. 1 | reverse complement strand
TCGCCAAAAAAGCGATAGCATCACGAAATACAATTCGCAAAAGTGATACTATCGCCAAAAAAGCGATAGCATCACGAAATACAATTTAAAATCAATATGTTATCATTTTTGTCCTGTACATAGATTTGTTACGCATCCCCTTGAGGGATTTTATAAATCATCAACCATCATCACAATAAATTACCTGCCGCTAACCTATCCTATCACTCTAGGTTCAAGTTTTTTGCAACCCGTTGATTTCAAAATAATCATTTTATTTCACGCTAAGCCGTAAAGTTGCTATAGATGTTCAGATAAATAACTTCACGGATAGCATCCCTCAAAGGATGTTATCCGTTATAGCTTGTGAAATTATTTTTCTAAAAAACTATAAATAATTTTTCCGAGACACTTTGCGTCTTTGTGTGTGTGATAAATATGGTTTGTCCTTTCTTTATCCTTTCTTATATCATTTTATTTCACGCTAAGCCGCTAAGTAGTTTGCGTCTTTGCGTGATGAATTGGTTTATCCTTTCTTATATATAATTGTAGTTATTGTATATATTGTTAATTTACAAACCATGGAAAACTCACCAATGAAAAAACACCTCTCAACCCTTCTTATCAGCAGCGTTATTATCGCTGTCAGCCAACCCGTTAGGGGACACCATGTTTTTAGTCACGAGCCTACCAGCGTGGTTACCTCCATAGACTCGCCTATTCCGCCCAGAGGTGTGGCTGGCATTGAGGCGGATCCTCAACCCAACTTCACTAACAAGGATGCCACAACACCGCCGCTTCCCATCGACATCAAATACGTCTATCGTCACAAGGGTACAAACCAATTCAAGATACTAACGGAGGGGAGTATTTTATATTCTGGTGACACTTACAAACTCATCTTCACCGCCACCGAAACCGTCTACGTGTACATCTTCCAAATCGACTCAGCCGAGAAAATTTATCGGCTGTTCCCGATGGCGGGCTTTAAAGGTGTCACAGTAAACAACTTTAACCCGGTGCCCGCGGGCAAAACCCATCACATTCCTGCCAAAGACAAATCGTTTGTATTGGATGAACAAGTGGGTAAAGAAACCATTTATTTCATTATCAGCCGCCAACCCGATATTCGGTTGGAAAACCAATACCAACAAATCCTCAATGCCCAACGCGAAAACAACCCTGAAAAAATCCAAGTCGCTCAGGAAACGCTTAAACAAGAAATTAAGAGCCGAGGTTTGGGTGGTATCAGTGCTGATCCGATTGACGAAAATGGACAGCGACTTTCCAAGCAGCGGCAACGTTTTAAAATGTGCGAAGGCTGTGTAAAAGTGCTAGAATTTTGGCATCGGTAACACTTTTTTCTACGTTCCCACGCGCCTTGGTTTTCTGGTACCCTTATGCGTTGGAACCAGAAAATGTAAACCTTTGATTCCAACTCATTCTAGAAATCTATCAACCAACTTTGATACCAACTCATCTGCGGCAATTTTCAACCTTCATTCGTTTATTTCTGGGATTAGTTGTACTTGACTTCTAGGTGCTAAGATTTCTGACAACATTGTCAAATTGATTTTCCAAAGAAGTTGTACTCGTGTTTAATTCGTTGGTTTAATTCGTTTATTTCTGGGATTCGTTTATTTCTGGGATTCGTTTATTTCTGGGATTCGCTGTACTTGACTTAAGGTGGTAAGACTCCTGATAATATGACGTTGTCAAAATAATCAGAAAAGGTATATAAGAAAAAATATTGGGACCTAATTTAAAAACCTCTAACTAAAACTAACTCAAACAATGGATACGATAACTGTACTAGGAATTTCCGCCTTAGCCAGCATCTTTATGGCTTTGACAGCACGGGGTAAAAAAAAGCGACAGAGGGTAAAACCATCTTCCGCCCCCATCACCACCGAAAGTCAACCACCACCGGCACAATTGGATAGCCCACCAAATCCAACACAATTGGAAGAGGATAGTCCACCAAAACCAACACAATTGGAAGAAGATAGTCCAGCAAAGCCGGCACAATTGGAAGTTGAATGTCCACCAAAGCCAACACAATTGGAAGTGGAAAGTCCACCAAAGCCGGCACAATTGGAAGTGGAAAGTCCACCAAAGCCGGCACAATTGGAAGAAGAGAGTCCAGCAAAGCCGGCACAATTGGAAGAGGAAAGTCCACCAAAGCCAACACAATTGGAAGAAGATAGTCCAGCAAAGCCGGCACAATTGGAAGATGATAGTCCAGCAAAGCCGGCACAATTGGAAGATGATAGTCCACCAAAGCCGGCACAATTGGAAGATGATAGTCCACCAAAGCCAACACAATTGGAAGTGGAAAGTCCACCAAAGCCGGCACAATTGGAAGATGATAGTCCACCAAAGCCAACACAATTGGAAGATGATAGTCCACCAAAGCCAACACAATTGGAAGAAGATAGTCCACCAAAGCCAACACAATTGGAAGAGGAAAGTCCACCAAAGCCGGCACAATTGGAAGTGGAAAGCCTGCCAAAGCCGGCACAATTGGAAGCAGAGAGTCCACCAAAGCCGGCACAATTGGAAGATGATAGTCCACCAAAGCCGGCACAATTGGAGGAGGAAAGCCCGTCTTTGCCTACGGTTGATGACACTATTTTTATCAACCACCGCAGCATCAATCAAGATGGGGTTGAAACCTTGGCGCGTAATCTTAACAACATCGGTTACCAGATTTGTTTGGATATTTGGAAAACAGCCCCAAAGCAACCCTTCGATTTTGATGCGTATCATGCGCTACAAACCCACAGCCAAGCCATATTGGTTGTGACACCAGAAGCGATGGAATCCGGTTGGGTGCGCGAAAAATACGAGTTGATGTTAAAGCGTCAACAACATGATCCCGATTTCACCGTCATCCCGGTGGTTTTGGATGACACATTATCGGCCTCTCCCTTTTTGTCGGGCTGTGAAATTATCAATTTAAGCACGGCAGAATACCCTGACGCATTTCAGCGTTTAGTGTCTCATTTTGGTAACAAATCCTTCTCTGAGAAGGACTTAGAATTGCCAGCCACCACCGTCACGCCAACAGTGGCACTCACGAACGGTACTTGTGAATTTATCGCAACTCGGTTTAGCCATTTTGAGCAAAATTCACCATCACCGTTAATATTGTTAGCACAAAGTGATCGCAATCAAGCACCGATGGTGGAAGCCTTGTTGACAGAGGCAAAAACGCGCTATCAAGCTGATCATTGTTTGCACATTGCATTACCCTACAGCGTGGAAACTGACACGCTAAGCTATTTTTCCGCCTTAGCCCAACAATGCGGATTGACTGAAATCGTCAACAATGGGATTGAATTTGAACAAGCTTTGCTCGCCCGGTTAAATAACCAAACTGCGCCATTCTTTTTATTAGTCAGCCGTTTTGAACACGGGGCACAGTCCACTCGCCAACAATTCGCGGGTATGGTGCGGAGTTTAAACGAAAGTCATGCTAATCAATTACATATAGTACTCTGTGGCGGGGAAAAATTGGCTGAATTAAAATATCCACACCACAGCCCATCAGTGTTAAATACGGCTGAAGTTTACCAATGGCCAGAATTCGAGCGAGCAGATGTGTACGCGATGCAAGACACTTTTGGCATGAAATTAGCATTGGATGATGAGAGCGCAGATAAGTTATTGATACTCAGTGGCGGACATCCGGTTTTACTGCAAAAATGTTTGCAGTTGTGCCAGAACGAGCCTACACTTGACTGGCAAGACTACCCAGCCGCTTTGAGTCGTGATCCATTTGTGTGGCGATTATTTGCCCCTTTTCGCAAAGAAGAAGCAACGCAAGTACGCGAATGGTTAACACAAGAAAAAGTGGCACCATCGAGTGCTTGGTTTTCTTATGATCATCAACGTCAGGCATTATTGCAGCGTTTATATTGGAATAATCTGCTGGTTGAACGATTTCTGGAAGGGCGCAAGCAGTTATGTTGGCGATGCGAAGCGTTGCGCTTGGCTGGAAAAGAGATACTTTTGTGAATTATGAAATAAGTACAACGAATTTGCGAAAAAAACGAATGGGGGAATGGTGAAATCAACACAGATGCTTATATTTCGTAGATTCGTTGTACTCAATTAAACTGATAGGTAGTAAGCAGAAAACCTACAATTATCTGAATTAGAATTTTCTGCAATGATATTGAACGTATAAGAGCGATAATGTGAACAGGTTATGGTTCATTTATCAAACATTCGCCTAAAAAAATAAATCCGTTAAATCAGGAAAGAAGTTGTACTTCCAATATAATAAACGTTTTATGCTGAAAATCCTAAAATCCGGTGAATTCTGATTCTGACATTCAAACGACACCCAATGAACAGACAAACATTACGCCACGTTAAACATGATATGTGGCAACCAATATCATTACTTTTTTACCTGATTCTGTTGTCTTTTGACTCAATGGCAGTCACCAAATCATTGCCGCTTTTGTCACAAGAAGAGATTGAAACGCAATTAACCGCCCTTGATAACAGAAGTAAAGTCACATCTGTCGCTTTTAGTCCAGATGGCAGTTGGCTCGCGTATGGGGCGAGCGATAACAGAGTACGCCTTTGGGATACCCTTTCTGGTAGGTTACTGAAGGTTTTTGAAAAACATACCCAATCCATTACCGCGCTGGCTTTTAGTCCAGATGGATTAAGACTGGCTTCGAGTTCAAAAGACAAAACTATACACTTGTGGGAGATTAACTCAAAAACAATCCTCAAAACGTTTGAAGCATACCCCGATGCTGCCAATTCTCTTGCTATTCATCCGGCTGGCAATATATTAGCTTCTAGTTCAGATGGCGGGGCCGTTAGCCTTTGGGATATCCAATCGGGCGAATTGCTGAGAAAACCCTTTAACTGGCAAGTTCAGAAGATGAGATCGGTGGCTTTTAGCCCAGACGGTCAAATGTTGGCAATTGGTTCATCCGATTTAAAAGTACGTCTCTGGAATACCAACTCTTTTAAAATGTACCAACCACGCTTGGAATGTACAAAATACCAACATGTCAACACGCTGGTTTTCAGTCCCGATAGCAAAATGGTGGCTTCTGGTTTCCGTCATGGTATGGTGTGTGTTTGGGATACTCAGTCGAGAACATTAATTAAACGGCTCTCTAAAACCATTAAAACAGATGCTTTTAATTCTGTCACTTTTGATGCTGAAGGAAACCGGTTAGCTTATAGCTTTTACGACAAAATTTATTTGTGGGATGTTGGTGCTGATGAAGCGGTTGAATTACCAATCACAATGCCTGATGCTCATTACATCACCACTGTGGACTTTAACCCAACATTTGCTCAAAAAAACATTCTTGCTTATGCAGTGAGCGATGGTACAGTGCGTCTGTGGGATACCCAGCAAAATACATTGTTTGGGATATTTGCGGGCAATGCTTCAGGGGAGTGGTTGTCATGTATAGAACAACGTTGTTGGTGTTCAGATCAGCCATGCGTTTCGTTCTCTACGGCAGCTGCGCCCGGTGACGAACAATCCCCTTCTCACACGGAAAGCGCGCAGGAAGCTGAGCCTGCCGAAGCTAAGTCTACCGAAGTCGAAACGCCAGTCGCTGAGCCTGTCGAAGCTAAGTCTACCGAAGTCGAAACGCCAGTCGCTGAGCCTGTTGAAGCTAAGTCTACCGAAGTCGAAACACCAGTCGCTGAGCCTGTCGAAGCTAAGTCTGCCGAGGTCCAAACGCCGGTCGCTGAGCCTGTCGAAGCTAAGTCTGCCGAAGTCGAAACGCCGGTCGCTGAGCCTGTCGAAGCTAAGTCTGCCGAGGTCCAAACGCCGGTGGCTGAGTCTGCCGAAGCTAAGTCTGCCGAGGTCCAAACGCCGAGTACTGAGTTTGCAGAAGCGAAGCCTGCCGATGTCGAAGCACCGGTAGCTAGTCTGGCCGAAACGAACAATGCCTATTTGTTAATACTTTTTATTTTAATAGGCATTGCCATTGCGTTGCTTTACAGAATGTTCATCTGCCGGAAGAATGCTGCTTTACTAGCTACCCCGTTGCCACAATTACCTAAAAAATATAGGTTATTAAAACGCGCTGGTTGCCTGACTCAAGTGTTGGGCAAAAACCAACTGTCGGCAAAATCCTTAGATGAAGTCATTGCGTTTCTACAAAAGTTACCAGATGAACAGACGGAAATTTTGGCAAAAAGGTTAGGCGTAAAAGGCTGGGAACCAACCGCTGCGAATTTTTTCAAAGTACAGATGCATGATAATTTTCCACTGAATATAGAATCTTGTTTACTGTATTTCCCAGCGACAGATTTGTCCATCAGTGATATCCTCAACCAATTGCAGCAACAAATGGTATGGCAAAAAATCGTGATCATCACGCTGAATCCAGCACAACTGCAAGCGTTACGTCCTTACGGCGAAGATGTGTCAAATTTATGGATTGTGCCAAATCATATCGAATTAACAGGTTGGTTACTATCGCCGGATCCGGTACAAACCTTTACCGGTTTATTAGCGGAACAACTCAAGGTAACGCAAATTTCTCCCTATCAAACACGTAGCGGCGTGAATAAAGACACGGTATTTTTTGGGCGTACTCAAATTTTAGATCATATTCTCAACCGCGAACCTGCGAATTATTTAGTCGTGGGTGGGCGGCAGTTGGGTAAATCCAGTTTACTCAAATACCTACATCGGTGTTATCAAAACCATCCGCAGGTGCAGTGCCATTATTTGACTTTACATGGTGACACCCTGCAAGGACAGTTAGCGGTGACATTGGGATTGCCCAGTGATAGCGATTTTGACACAGTTTTGACACAAGCACTTGAAGTGAGCCCCGGGCAACGGCGCTTGTTTTTGATAGATCAAGCCGATCAATTTGTTCAAACTGACATGAACAATGGTTATCGCACCTTAAATCGTTTTCGCAGTGTCAGCGAAGAAGGGCATTGTCATTTTATTCTAGCGGGATTTTGGGATTTGTACTACGCCTCAGTCTTGGATTATCAATCGCCATTGAAAAACTTTGGCGAGCCTATCACTATCGCGGAACTCGAAGCCGATGCTTGTTGCGATTTAGCGATAAAACCGATGCAAAGCATGAACTTGCGCTATGAGTCAGAGACGTTAATAGAAAACTTGCTAACTGCGACAGGACAACGGGCTAATTTGATTGCGATTGTTTGTAATGAAATGCTCAAAAAGATCCAACCCCATCAGCGTGTGTTGGATGAAGAGGATATGGCACAAGCACTCAATAGTGAAGCGGTGCACGAGGCTTTGAAAGGCTGGGGGAAATTAAGTGTTGACGAACAAGAAAATCGTTTAGATCGCACTATTGTCTATGCCACAATCACACAGGGTGAGTTTAAACTGGGAGAATTAATGAGTGTGCTAGAAACACTCGGCTGCACTTATACCGCTGAACAGGTGAAACAATCATTAGATCGTTTAGCGTTGAGTTTTGTGATTGAACGCGAATCGCCGGGGCGGTATAACTACTGTGTGCCGCTATTTCGGGAGATGTTGTTAGAAGAGGATGTAGACGAGTTGTTGCGGTGGGAATTGAAGGATATGTAATTCTATTATTGTCTGAATAAAAATAACTACAAGGATTGCATATAAGAAAGGATTTACCACCATAACTACAAGGATTGCATATAAGAAAGGATTTAATTGATACGGATTTATCGCCATAAATGACGGATTATCTTTTTTTCTTATATTTTGAGTCAATTCACAATCCTATTCAAAAAAAATTGAAAAATCCGTCTTAAATCCTTTATTAGATTCCTTGTAGTTAAAACCTGATTCAGACAAATTAAGGAGAAAAACCAATGAACGATTCAACGCTTACACTCAATCGGCGCATAACCCTATTCTTAATCTGGCTAAACCTTACCCTGTTATCGGCTTGTACTAACAACCAAACGGTACCGCAGAAAGGTCCTAAGCCCGACATAGTATCCCACACCACTCCCACGTCGATGGTACCGAGTCCGCAGGGCACGCAAGTATTGTCTTCCTATTCAGGCAGCTATGCCTTGCTGATTGGGAAAAGTCAATACACCCATGGTTGGTCAAAATTGACAACCATCCCCAGCGAGTTGCAACAAGTCGAAGAACTGCTAACCGCGAAAGGCTTTCATGTTGAAAGAGCCATGAATCTGAAGGCCGATGCATTGGGTAAACGCTTTGAGGCGTTTGTCGAGCAATACGGTTTTGCTGAAAACAATCGCCTATTATTTTTCTATTCTGGGCATGGGTACACACGTAAAGATAAATGGGGCAACGAGAAAGGCTATTTGGTACCGACTGACGCGCCTAATCCCCATTTTGATAAAACCGGATTTTTACAAAAAGCGTTGGAGATGAATCAGATTCTGACTTGGGCGCGGCGGATTGAGGCCAAACATGCGTTGTTTTTATTCGATAGCTGTTTTTCGGGCACCGTGTTTAAGGCGAAAACTTTGCCTGAAGTACCGCGCCAAATCAGCGAAATGACGCAATTGCCGGTTCGCCAATTTATCACTGCCGGCACGGCTGATGAAACGGTGCCGGCGCAAAGTGTGTTTACCCCGGCTTTTATTGATGCGTTACGCTATGGTTTGGGGGATTTATATAAAGATGGGTATGTGACGGGGGAAGAACTGGGGCTGTATCTGAAAAACAAAGTGCCGGTACATGCAGAGCAACACCCGCAATACGGCAAAATCAAAGATTATTCTTTGTCACGCGGTGATTTTGTGTTTGTGGTTGGCGCAGCAGCCGGTCCGGTGCCACCGCCAGTGCAGCCACAAGCTGCCGTGCCGGTTTCACCAGTGGCACCCATGCCGGTTTCACCAGTACCTACCACACCGGTCTTTAAACCGGTGTCGGATCGTGATGGCGATGGCGTGGCCGATAATCAAGATAACTGCCCGAATAACCGCCCAGCTGAAATGGTGAGTGGGATTTATAAAAGCGGTTCTCGGCGAGGTTGTCCGCTAGATCATGATAATGATCAGGTGCCGGATTATCGGGATAAGTGTCCGCGCAATCGACCGGCCGAACTTCGTCAAAGTGTCAATTCAGACGGTTGTCCTTCCGATTCGGATCAAGATGGGGTGGCTGATTATCAAGATCATTGTCCGCGCAATCGCTCGACAGAACTGGCTCAAGGGGTGAATCCGCAAGGCTGTCCGTTAGATTCGGATCAAGACGGTGTGCCAGATTATCGGGATAATTGTGCGTACAACTCGGCCAAACAACGGTCTCAAGGTATTGATGCCAGTGGTTGCCCATCTGATTCTGATCAAGATGGGGGGGCTAATTATCAAGATCATTGCCCACGGAATAGCTCGCAAGAAACTTCTAAAGGGGTTGATTCTCGGGGTTGTCCGTTGGATAAGGATAGGGATAGGGTTGCGGATTATCGGGATGCTTGTCTGGGCACCGCTTTTGGTGTTAAGGTTCAGAGCAATGGGTGTCCGGTACCGGCGGTTTCAAAGCCTTCCGTTTCAAGCCATTCATCCTATCGTTATACTGACAATGGTGATGGTACGGTGACTGATAATAGAAGCGGATTGGTTTGGTTGAAGAATGCTAATTGTTTTGGCCAACAGAATTGGAAAACGGCCAAACAAAGTGCTGCGAATCTAGCGAGTGGACAATGTGGGCTTCGGGATGGTTCTAGGCGGGGGATGTGGCGTTTGCCTTCTATAAAGGAGTGGAAGGCGATGGTGGATAAGAAATATAAAGAGCCTACGCTTTCTAATGCGGCCGGCACCGGTCAATGGAGAGAAGGTGATGCGTTTTCGGGCGTGCAGACCTATTTCTATTTCTACTGGTCGTCTACCGAGTACGCGAGCTACACCGCCAGCGCCTGGGGCTTGCATCTCTACCACGGTAACGTCACCATGTACCACAAGTACAACGCCAGCTACGTGTGGCCCGTGCGTCGCAGACATTGATACTTAGAGCCTTTGAAGGCTTTGAAGGGTTGACGAGTACAACGAATTGAGGAAATGAGTACAGCGAATTACGGGCCGATAAACGAATAAGGCATAACAATTCTTGGTTTTTATTCGTTTATCCCCGTAATTCGTTGTACTTATACTTATCAATGAAACACACGCGATGTAAGTCAAGTTTTAATTCGTTTATTTCTGGTATTCGTT
>QNER01000211.1 GCA_003646175.1 Candidatus Parabeggiatoa sp. nov. 1 | reverse complement strand
TTCATGCATACTTTTCCCCAAATCTTTAAGTAACGCCTTTTGCTGAGCCGTCAAATTCACCGGCGTTTCTAGCACCACGCGACAGTGTAAATCTCCCGATAAGCCACCACGTACTGGTTTAACCCCTTTGCCACGAATACGAAAGACTTTACCAGTTTGCGTTTCCGGCGGAATTTTAAGCATCACACGACCCTCAAGTGTTGGGGCTTCCAACTCCCCACCCAGCGCGGCGGTGACAATACTGATTGGTACTTCGCAGTATAAATGGTTATCTTCACGCACAAATATTGGGTGGGGCCGAACATTGACTTGCACATATAAATCGCCACAGGGCCCACCATGAGTGCCGGCTTCGCCCTCGCCAGACAAACGAATCCTATCTCCAGTGTCCACGCCGGGCGGGACTTTGACTGATAAAGTTTTATGTTCTTGCACACGCCCACTGCCATGACAGGCCCGACAAGGCTCAGCAATGGTTTTGCCAGTGCCCCGACAACTCGGACAAGTTTGTTGTACCGAAAAAAAGCCTTGGGTCATGCGTACTTGCCCATGCCCCCCACAACGGCGGCAAATAGTTGGGCGCGTGCCGGATTTTGCGCCGCTACCATCACAAGTTGAACAACTCACTTGAGTGGGCACACGGATTTTTACCTCAGTACCAACAACCACTTCTTCAAGTGACAACGACAAATCATAGCGTAAATCCGAACCCCGAAACGCTCGCTGACCACCACTACGAAAACCGCCCCCAAACACGCTTTCAAAAATATCGCCTATATCGCCAAAGCCACCAAAGCCCCCGCCCCCACCACCACCGCCGCCCATAGCGGCTTCGATACCTGCATGGCCAAATTGGTCATAAGCTGCCCGTTTTTGCGGATCATTCAAGACTTCGTAAGCCTCTTTGGCTTCTTTAAAAGAGTCTTCCGCTTGTTTATCGTCCGGATTACGATCCGGATGATATTTCATCGCCAAACGGCGATAAGCTTTTTTCAGTTCATCCTCAGAAGCGTTTTTTTGTACACCAAGGATTTGATAATAATCACGTTTTGACATAATCAGTTACTTGCCATTCGCTTAATAATTAAGCTAAAACATCTAAATACATTATCGAAGTAAATCATTTCAGTTATATTTTGGAAGCGGAACTGCATACTTGGATGGGAAGTTCAGCCTAGAAAATCGTGTTCTCTAGAATAACCTTATGATTCATAAGGTACAAATTGCATTGACTTTAAATGCATCAGTTTATTAACGAGATAAAAAATAAACTTTTTATGATTTTATTGAACGAATGAAGAGCAGTTATCAATTCGTAGCGATAGTTGAACTCTATCGCTCCAACTATCGCTACGAAATCAGTTTTAAGGAACTCATGTTGCGCACAACGCTTCAAAATGAAATCGATGGGCAACCATAAAGGATGGGCAACCATAAAGGATGGGCAACCATAAAGGATTGCCCCTACAATAATTAAATGTAGGGGCAATCCCTTTGCGGTTGCCCTTTGCCCTTTGCGGTTGCCCTTTGCGGTTGTCCCCGCTTTGCTGCGCCCTTTCACCAAACATCACCATGGTATGGAACTTTCCGCTTTATTGCACAAACTGTGATAAGTCGAAGCAATGTGCGTAACATCAGTTAAGGAAGCCGCGAAAGTTTTTCGCGAAGCGAAAAACTGGAGCAAAGAAAACAGTTATCACATCAGTTCGCGCTTTTTTGAGCAACGCCGCGAAAGTTGGAGCGATGCTGTCAACTTTCGCGACGAAATAATTCAAGCGAACACTTATCAATCTTATGGTTTTACAACAGAGGCCTTTTTGAGGCCGGGAATGGTTCATTAAGAATTGAGAATGATAAGAATTTGGGTGTTTGAAGAATAAAGGCTTATCATGCCCCTATCGATGACGAATAACCCTTATATCTACAACCAATTCGCCAAAGCTAAAGCGCAGCACTTTGAACACTGACCCGCCCTTTCTACCGTAACGGGCGTATCTAATGACTAGGGGAAACCCTAATATGCGCACCCTCTAAAACTTTGAAGTCGCCCTGCAATCACATTGACCACAACACAACCTATTCCTTAATGAACCACTCCATAACCCATTATTTTTTACTTTTTTCAACAACTTCCTCAAATTCGGCATCAACCACATCTGCTGGCTTATCTTTAGTTTTTTCTTGAGCCGCTTCAGCGGCTTGAGCCGCTTCAGTAAAACCCTCAGCATCAGCACCGCTTGCGGCGCCATAAGCTTGTTGCGCGATTTTGCCAGACAGTTCCGCCAGCGTTTGCGTCTTCGCCTCAATCGCCGCTTTATCATCGCTTTTGCTTTCCGCCTTCAGCGCCTCAATGGCCGCTTCAATGGCCGTTTTATCTTCCGTGCTGACTTTATCACCCAAATCAGTCAAAGACTTAGTCGTTGCGTGAATCATATTATCGGCGACATTACGCGCTTCAACCAATTCATGGAACTTTTTATCCTCACTGGCATGGGTTTCCGCATCTTGGACCATCTGATCTATTTCCGCATCAGACAGACCGCTAGACGCTTTAATGGAAATGGATTGCTCCTTACCCGTCGCTTTGTCCTTGGCAGAAACGTGCAAAATACCATTGGCATCAATATCAAAAGTCACCTCGACTTGCGGTACCCCACGCGGTGCTGGCGGAATATCGGCTAAATCAAATTTTTCCAATGACTTATTCGCGCCGGCCACTTCACGTTCACCTTGCAATACATGCACCGTCACCGCGGTTTGACTATCATCAGCGGTGGAAAAGATTTGTGTGTGTTTGGTTGGGATGGTCGTATTTTTCTGGATTAACTTAGTCATCACCCCACCCAAAGTTTCAATCCCTAAAGACAATGGGGTGACATCCAATAACAACACATCTTTTACTTCACCGCTCAGCACACCGCCTTGAATGGAAGCTCCAATGGCAACCGCTTCATCAGGGTTCACATCCTTACGGGGTTCGCGGCTAAACAGATTTTTCACCGCTTCCTGCACCTTGGGCATACGAGTTTGCCCGCCCACTAATATGATCTCATTGATGTCTCTGGCACTTATGCCGGCATCTTTGATCGCGGTCTGGCATGGCACCAAGCTGCGTTCAATCAGTTCTTCTACTAAGGACTCCAATTTGGCCCGGGTCAACATAATATTCAAGTGTTTCGGGCCACTGGCATCGGCAGTCACATAAGGCAAATTGACATCGGTTTGTTGGCTAGAAGACAGTTCAATCTTCGCTTTTTCAGCAGCCTCTTTTAAACGTTGCAACGCTAACGGGTCTTTTTTGAGATTAATCCCGGTGTCTTTTTTGAACTCTTCAACAAAATAGTCAATGATGCGTAAATCAAAATCTTCACCACCCAAGAAAGTATCACCATTGGTGGACAACACCTCAAATTGATGCTCGCCATCGACATCAGCGATTTCAATGATAGAAATATCAAAAGTCCCACCGCCCAAGTCATACACAGCAATTTTGACATCACCGCGTTGTTTATCCATGCCATAAGCCAAAGCCGCAGCGGTTGGCTCATTGATGATACGTTTGACATCTAAGCCGGCAATACGGCCAGCGTCTTTAGTCGCTTGACGTTGCGAGTCATTAAAATACGCCGGAACGGTAATGACAGCCTCTGTCACGGTTTCGCCCAAATAATCCTCAGCGGTTTTTTTCATTTTAATCAACACACGGGCGGCGATTTCCGGTGGGGCCATCTTTTTGCCTTTGACGGCTACCCACGCATCGCCGTTGTCAGCTTCAACGATCTTATAGGGGACCATATCCACATCGCGTTGCACCACGCTATCTTTGTACTTACGCCCAACCAGACGCTTAACCGCAAATAAAGTATTGTTTGGATTGGTAACCGCTTGACGCTTGGCGGATTGTCCCACCAACACTTCTTCATCGTTGGTATAAGCGACGATAGATGGGGTAGTACGTGCCCCCTCGCTATTTTCAATGACGTGGTACTTTTTACCCTCCATCACTGCAACGCAAGAATTGGTTGTTCCTAAGTCGATACCAATGATTTTACTCATAAAGCTATTCTCCTTTTGAATGCTAAGCGTTATAGAATTTTCAAACGTTATGCGGTTGGTGACAGAATCTTTCTGACTTAATCCGTTCTAACTGAACCGTTGATATTGGGTCTTAGCCTTCATTATCAAGCGGTTTCTCTGCCGGGATCGCTTTTGCCACTACAACCCGTGCTGGACGCAACAAGCGTTCATTGAGTTCATAGCCTTTTTGATGGACATGTAATACGATGCCATCTGAGACATTGGGCACCGGTTGCATAGCCATGGCTTCGTGCCATTCGGGATTAAAGGGTTCATCAATGGGATTAATTTCGTTGATATTAAATTTTGACAGGGTGTCAACCAACATTTTTAATGTCAATCCCATACCCTCGCGTACAGAATCAAGATTGGTTTCGGGCTTAGCCGCAGCCTCTATGCCCAATTCCATACTGTCTTTGACAGCGAGCAATTCGGTGGCAAATTTTTCCAACGCATATTTACGTGCATTGTCCACATCGCGTACCATGCGTTTTTGTAAATTATCGTACTCAGCCTGCCTGCGTAGCAGACTGTCCCAATAGCTCTCCGCTTTTTGGGTGGCTTCGGCATACTTGCGGGTTAATTCCGTCACCTCATCAGAAGCCTCTGGCACGGTGGGACACTGCTTGCCAGTGGTTATTGGCACCACTTGCGCGGCGGTTTGCGCCGCTTTGTCAGTCGCTTCTGTCGATTCTACTTGAGCCGAATTGTTGCCTGGGGTGTCGCTCACAGCATTCGCAGCGGCTGCCGATTCTGCCGGCGGTGCCGGTTTTTCATTGGGCTTTGTTGGCGGTGCCGGTTTTTCATTAAGTGCAGAAACGGAATCATCACTTGTCATAGAAACGCCTTTTAATCAAATTCAATCTAAAGTATTTATTTTGTGCACAAAAACTTTAGACTGAATAGTTAAAGATTTTTTGTAACTACTCAGCCCTGAAAGGGCGTTTTATTAAAGCCCAGGGCGCAGCCCTGGGAGCCCATTTTAATGCGCAAAGACAAGGGCTTTCACATCATAAACACCTGCACCTGGGGCGTTCACAGGCTATAATAATTCGCACCAAAGGGGCATAGTCGTTACTATTTTTTAAAATTAACTAACTGAAATTAAAAAAATTCTTATTACTGATACTATCCGCTTGACGGGATAGCAACAATTAGCAGGTAATGGTCAAATAAAACTCAGTTTTTTTACCTGACTTATGCCATTAACTGGTTATTTTGGTCAATAATAATAAAACCAGACATTGGTAATTAAATCAATCGTGATTTAACCCATTGATTGAATTGAGCATTTAGAAAAATGTTATAAAGTCAAACACTTAAGAATTAAATCAGATAAAGTTAGTTTAATAGCTATTCGCTATTAAATATTCTTTATTCGCGAATAAAAATGCAGCGTACATCTTTAAAGGTATAAATTTTCACCAAACTAGGTTTCAACAAAAAACCGCGATGTACGAATGAAGGAAAATGAATGGGGACGAATTAATGAGGGTTCAAGGGCAGCCGCCGATAATTGAACAATTGGATTGATCTGTCCATAAGGCATGCGTGTGTCACTCCAAGAACGAAGAGAACGCTTATCACGGCACTGTTGATGGTAGTAAGGAAAGTAATATCCGCTATATTCACTCTGCACATCATGCGATTTCCTTCGCCAATAAAAATATCATATTCTTTGGGCATTCAGTGCAGCGTCATCGTGCTTTTGGTAGTCCTGTTCCAGTCGTGATGATGTCCAAACGGATACTATCCCGGGGAAGGGATAGCATCCGTAACATCACTACATGTTTAGGACTACCGTGCTTTTCGTTAAATACCACAAATAAATAATGTAATTTATCGACATCGGATAGAGAGGCTATTTCCAGGCACATTTTTGCCCTGCCATCACAAAGTCGCGAACTTCAGTTTGGTAACGTTCAAAGGCTTTATCAGCGATTTCTATGACAACTGGCATTATTTTGTCCATATCCCTGCGGGTTTTCTGTAGTTCGCTTTGGCACTTTGCAATTCGGCGGGTGAATAGTTGCGATTGGTATCTATAATGCGGTTTTCGACTT
Organism: Candidatus Parabeggiatoa sp. nov. 1; assembly: GCA_003646175.1. Lineage (GTDB taxonomy): Bacteria > Pseudomonadota > Gammaproteobacteria > Beggiatoales > Beggiatoaceae > Parabeggiatoa. Next base: position 4,049 of record QNER01000211.1, on the reverse strand, counting down.
GTTGTTCATTAACAACGAGGATAACTATAGATACGTTTTTCAGAGAGGCGTAAAAATAGTGGCTGGACTCAGAGCAAGGTTAGCATCGCGTGACAGTGTGCGTGAGCCAGTCGGTTGTCCTTCACAAATATAACGATTAATCAGCACTTTCAATAGGTGCTGGGCACGTTCACTCAAATTATGACGGCGCATGTTTATCAATTATCAATTCGCCGCGAAAGTTTTTGTGCGCAAAAACATTTGGCGTTGAAATCAGTTCACAATATCACATCAATTATCACCTCCGTTTTTTGCTGTCGTTTTTTTTGTGCCGAAAAACTATCGCTACAAAATCAGTTTTTTTGGTTCCTTTGAGGTATATGTTTTTCATAAATAACTCATGTTACGCACACAGCTTCAAAATGAGTCATAAGGGGCAACCATAAAGGATTGCCCCTACAATCTCTCAATGTAGGGGCAATCCCCCGCGCAAGCCCCCTTTGTGGTTGCCCCCTGCGCCCCGATTGGTTGCCCTTTCACCAAACATCATCATGGTCTGGAACTTCCGCTTTATTTCACCTTGGCTTCGCTTTCATGAATGTGCGTAACATGAGTAAATAAATCATAAACCATGCTATTAATAACTCTCTATTAAAGAACGTGCATAATACAACTAGGGCAACCATATTCGAGGCAAAAGTTTTTCTAGTAAACTGATTCCGAGAAAGGATTGCCCCTACAACCCCTCAAAGGGGTAATCCGTTGCTCCAACCCTTACGTTTCCTAAGTTATTTTATGCACGTTCCTAATTTATTGTTAAAATGTATCACCATAATGGGAGTAGAGCAGTGCCAAAAAATTGGCTCTACGCAAAAATTTTTGCGTAGATTACGCAAAAGTTGACTGCATCGCTCCAACTGGGGCAAAGATTGGGTAATCAAAATGGCAATCCAAAAAGTCTTTTTAAATGTTGGCAACCTTAAGCGTTTAGTACAATGGGTTAATATCTTAAAGGGTTCCGATCGGTATTTAAACCTATTGCCTAGCAGTAGCGACAGTGACAAAAACCGGAAAAAACTTTGACATTGGTAATGAATGCATTTTGAGCATAATGTTCAACATCAATTTCGCCAATTCACAATATTGCAAAAGTCACAGCCATTACCATTCGAGGCAATGATTGATAATTAGACATTATATCGATTTAAACTTAAGTGCTTGATTTTATGACACTTGTTCATCCTGCAAAATTATCATTTCGTAGCGAAAGTAATTGATTTTGTCGTTTTTTATGAATTCTGTCATATCGAACCTCTTGCAAAACTCTTAAACGTTCCTCATGTTTTACCTGGGGCTATTCAAAGAGGGCGGGGTTACCCCAGGTTTCACCTCTCATCGTTATACATATTTGTTTAAAGATAGATATTTCAAGGAGTTAAAGGGGGACCCCTCCAAGGATGGATAGGACCAAAAGTATAAGGATGAGGGTTTCACCAGTGGCTCTTCACTTTTAAAAATATCAACCCCAAAGGGGTTTTCAGGCAAAAATTTTTGCGCGCAAAAATTTTTGCCTGAAAATGTGAATAGCCCCAGGTGTCAACCTGGGATTTTGCAAGAGGCTCATATCAATAAAATAAATAAATGACATGAGTTTTGCAAAAGCTTCACTTATATAAATACTCATTTCAATTAAATCAACAGATGACATTAATTCGGTATAAACTCTATTGACGACTAATAACGTGAGTTCGACTTTATTTTTCAATAAGTTATGAAACCTGTTTTTAATCATAACCTTATATGTAATTCATTGATTATAAATTCTTTTTAACACATTAAGCCCTTATGACTATAATGGCTTAATGTGTTTTTCACAGACTTTCTCTCGATTGTCGCGGCCATTTCCCGGAATATTTTGAGAGTATCGTTTTTAACTTGTTGATAAAAAAGATAATATATACAACCAATTGATTCTATTCAATAATTTTATAACTATTTGATATTTAAAGTCGTTAATATAGTTTTCGTCGCGAAAGTTGGAGCGATGCTATCAACTTTCGCGACGATCTGATAACTGTTTTCGTCGCGAAAGTTTTTGCTTCGTGAAAAACTTTCGCGGCTTCCTTAAAAACTGTTTACTGATAATATGTTTAAAAATATAGGGCTTATTGCTAAACGTGGTGATACACAAGTTAATGACTGTTTAGAGGTATTAATCAATTTTCTGCATAAACGTGAACTAAATATAATGATTGATGCCGCTAGCGCAAAGCTATTGTCTCAAGATCACCATTTGAGTATTGCCGCTAATACGGAGACATTGGGCATCCACTGTGATTTGATTATCGTGATTGGCGGAGATGGTACGTTGTTGCGGGCGGCGCGTTCATTAGCCAAGCATGAGATCTGCTTGTTGGGTATTAATTTAGGACGGCTGGGCTTTTTGACCGATATTTCCCCTACGGAAATAAATGAATATCTCGGTGAGATTTTAGAGGGTGCGTTTCTTGAAGAATACCGCTTTTTAATTAATGCTGAAGTGTATCGCAACAAGCAGGGTTTATTTCATTGTAACGCGTTGAATGATATAATTATTCATCGCGGTAGTCTGTCACACATGCTCACCTTTGATACCACAATTAATGGGCATTTTGTCAATCGCCAACGCGCTGATGGTTTAGTCATAGCAACGCCTACCGGTTCAACCGCTTATGCGCTTTCTGCTGGTGGACCTCTGATACATCCCTCTTTGAATGCGTTAGTGTTAGTACCGATTTGCCCGCATACCCTCAGTAGCCGTCCACTTGTGGTAGACGGTGATAGCTGTGTGCAAATTACGATAAGTCATGAACAAGTCGGGCCGGCACAATTAACCGGTGATGGCGTGTTATGTCAAGAGCTATTGCCTGGTGATAGTGTTGTTATTGAAAAACACGAGCACATTCGTTTAATCCACCCGCAAGGCTATGATCATTATGCGACGTTGCGTGCTAAATTGGGTTGGAGCAAAGCGGTGCAACTAAAAACTAAAAACCATAGACTTTCAGAAATAAAAAATTCGCCAATAGCGAATAGCGATTCTGTCTCATAAGAACATTAATTATTTTATATTTATAATAATTTATGTAAATATGGCCTTTTAGATTATTCTAAAGCGTAAAAAACCGCTTGCTTACTTAATAGTCATGCAATTGTTTCATTCGCTATTCGCAATAAAAGGAATGATTTACTAAACTAAATGGGGATTGCTTTATTTAAAAAGAAATGCTTCATATCAAAAGGGGGTAGTCCCCAAAAAGTAGTGAGATAAATATTTATTTATTTTTTGAGCACCCATTATAACTACAAGGATTATTTGCTTATGAAAGGATTAGAGCATTTAGATTCGATTCATCACTCTCTTTTGGATTGAGATACTGAGCGTACTTGAAATCCGTCAAATTTTTAACGTTGATAAATCCGATTTTGGGGTTTTCAACGGATTTTCACTTGACAGAGAACGCGAACAGTCAAAAAATCTTTGATATAGAATTTTTATCCGTATCGATTAAACAATTACTTGTCGTTCTAATGGGTGGTCAAAAAAACTTGAACATCGAATATCACTACTTTTTGGGGACTACCCAAAAGGGTATGATAAGTCTATTTTTTTATTAATTACATTCTAATTTCCAATCTACGCATACGTTTACGCGATGCTGTCTTTTGTGTCAAAACTCCCAGTTCTAGTAATGACTGCAAGGATGGATAGAAAGGAGGGATTAATAACTGCAAGGATGGTATTTCGATAAGGACTCAGGATTTAATAAAATCCGAAACTAAACCTGACAGGTTTTTAAAACCTGTCAGGTTTGACCACTCAAGTTTTGGAAATTATAAAATCCTCATTCCTAAGGATTTATCTGAAAAATCCTAAAAACGGTAGTGATCAAATTGATGTTGAACAGCCTAGTACAGCAATCACTAAGTTCGCATAAGACTTTTTTAGATTGCTTTGCCCCTTTCCGGGGCTGACATACCAGCCTAGGGCAACGCCCTAGGATTTATGGGTTTAGAATTTCAGCCCTGAA
>QNER01000210.1 GCA_003646175.1 Candidatus Parabeggiatoa sp. nov. 1 | reverse complement strand
TAGATTTTCAGAAAAATAATTTCTTTGGCAGCCAACAGCTAAAGCAGTTGTCTGAAAGCGAAAGTCCCCTAAAGGGGACTAAATAATTAATTATCTGAAAATCTATATTAGACTTCGTGACGAAAAAATGTGGGGTTCAATTAACCCAATTTTTTCGCACGCGTTATTGAGACGTAACGGCGACAAAATAATTTCTTTGGCAGCCAACAGCTATAGTCTTTCCCGATTGAGTCAAGTACAAAAATCCAATCCCGATAGTGGCCTGACGTTGAGTACAACGGATACTCGAAATGAACGGATTTGACTCATGTTTGTCAAATGAACATTTTGAGCCGTTTTATTTTATCCGTTTATTTCGCGTATCCGTTGTACTTCACTCAATCGGGAAACGCTATAAAGCAGTTGTCTGAAAGCGAAAGTCCCCTAAAGGGGACTAAATAATTATCTGAAAATCTATATTAGACTTCGTGACGAAAAAATGTGGGGTTCAATTAACCCAATTTTTTCGCACGCGTTACTGAGACGTAACGGCGACAAAAATGCGAGCGGTGCGGTTAGTTTTTTTTCGCTTAACCGCACTTTTCTGAAAAACGATAACTTATCTGCTCTACGCGGGTTTTCATTCATTGCTTAGGGTAACGGTTATAGACGAAAGGTTGAACCTTAACGTCTGAAACAGATCATTGAGGCCTGTTTCTTCCTGATTATAGAAAGCTTTTTCCTCAACGATGTTGAAAATTTACAATATACACGCATTCTTCACACCTATTTTTTAAATACTGAGGAAGTACTGAAAACTGTTCTCCTTGCTCATGCCAAGTAATCGGTGGGCTTCCTTGATCATCATCCATTAACTCAAGTTCTGGTGCCCGCAACTTTGTTATGGCATTATGCCACTCAACTCGTGCTCTCAACCTTTCAGGACTACTTTCATCAACATTGCTTCTTGCTTGCATTCTTTTATAAAGTGCTTCTAATTTCGCATCTGGTGTCGGTGTTATCACCAAATAAATGGTTTCTTCACCTACTTGTCGATCCAATTTAAACGACTTATGTGGTGCTGGTACAAAATAGCGTTGCCCTTTGACAACAGGATTACGATTCTCGGCGGAGGCCTGAAAAAAATTATCCGTTGGGAACAGACGTACAATTTTATGGGCAGAGTCAATTTGAAAAATATAGACATAACCATTTATGCTGGGTTCAAAAATCAACTTATAATGATCGCCACTGTGCAATACACTACCGTTGCGAAACGGTTTAAATTCCCCGATGCCATTCGCACGATACAAATAGTTGATTTTGAAATCCATTCGGTTTAGTCCTTTGTCTTGATTTGCTCTTGTTGAGCCAGAAGATACACAACTCATCAGGCTTAACCCAAGAGCAAATAGGAACGAGAATATCTTGAATTTTCTAAAAAGCATTTTTCTCTCCACTCGTCGACTGCCGTTGCTGAAAGACAAAATCTCCGCTATCATGTCCAGATTGACGAATAATTTGAAATTCGGGTGTTTGGGCCACCTTGCCTGCCACACGTTCTTGGATAGTCTGCTTAATAAATAATTCTTCCGCCGTAAAAGCGGGATCGTTCATCTGACGCAAACCGTCTAAAAACGCTTGGGCAAAAATAGAATGTCCTTGTCCACCGCTGTCTAACACCGGCTCATTGCCACCACTGGCTATCAAAACCCGCGATTTTTTTTCTAGCATTTGTTTCAGGTAGCGGCGACGCTCCGCAGGTGTGGTTGCTAACTTAATGTCATTGCTACGCTTTCGAGTTAAGGTACCAGAATAGCAACTATCAGCTACCACGAGGATGTTTCTTGCCCGATTACGTCTTAGATGCGTCGTGATGCTGGCAGAATTAATCCATTCGGTATCCTCATTATTTTTGGCATTGGTGGGCAGCCAATAAGATGCATTTCCCTCCTTATCATAGTAACCATGACCGGCATAGTAAATTAACAAGTGATCATTATTATCTAAATTTTTGTTTAACCGGTTAAAAGCATTCATAATACCACTGCGAGTGGCTTTTTGGTTTAATAACAGGGTAACATGAAAACCATACTGTTCCTTCAAGACATTAGCCACCGCCTGTGCATCAGTTACTGCCATTTTTAACGGCTTCAAATATTGATAATGGTTAATGCCAATAATTAAGGCATAATATTCACCGGAAAAACGCATCATAGGAGATGAGGTGTCTTCATTTGTATCGTCGCCTATGATCTCTTCTACAGGGCCACGATCAGGTAGTGGTGTTGATACTTGTGCTTGTTGAACCTGGCGACTTGCTTTTTTTAGATGCATAGCTATTTGTTCTGCTAGTTGATGCCCTCCTTGCTTTGCTATATTTTTTGCAACAAATGCTATACTCCTGTCGGAATTTTGCTCCTTCAAAACAGGCACAAACTTATCTTCTTTATCAATGGTGGCAATCACCTGTCCGGTTGCTGAATCAACCGCTTTTAAATCTAAATAGACATATACGACGGCCTCATCCCCGCGCTTAATATGGTCAGTTGAAATGGACAAATAGGATGTTATTGCCGCATTCTGGCTAGGCTCTTCGTTCATAAATACACGAAGTTCAGCTTTTAACAATTCCTGTTCAACAGCTTTTAATGCCGCTTTTACCGGTTTTGACTGACAAGATAAATGTTCTTCAGTTTGGCTACATAACAGTATGACCCGTACATCTTGAACAGACACTACCGGCTCCCAAACTGGTTTAGGGTCAGAGGGCTTTTTAATTTTCGGTTGACAAGCTATTAACAGAATGAACAATATACCCAAAAATATTATTTTAATCCGTTTTATTTGATTTTTAACCATACTACACCTGTATTATTTTGAGTGGTATAGATGTTTACCTTCCTTGAAATGTTGCGATTTCCCTTGTTATATTGGATTGTGACATAATCACCTGAGCCTTGATCAATAGTACCTAACCAAATATGGGCGGGCAATGCTGTCCAGGCTCTGATGTCTGCTTCAGGATGGATGCTTTTTTTCAAAACACGAGAAATTACAACTTGAGTAGTGGACATCATGCCACCTGATTGAGACATGTTGGATGCCTTTAACCGGCTATTATTGTTGCTGTTAGTATAAACATCCGCCTCTTTTATTTTCTTCTCAGAGCTTGCTTGTTTGTCACCGATTTGATCGCGATGTTGACGAGAACTCTTTTCCCTTTGGGTCCAAGTTTTTTTCCACAAAGCTTTTTGTGCTAAAATGCCATCTATTTCACGTCCTCCTCTTGTCGTCGCTTGCCAACACAAATCACCTGATTTTATCAAAAGCAATGTTTGTTTTTCTAATGTCACATTAACTTCATTTACCTCATCAGCATTGCATCTAAAAGATAAAATCTCTTTATGTTCACCTTGCTGAATTTTGGTAGCACTTTGACCACTCTCAACAATAACGATCACGGGTGCTTTCAGATGATCTGTTTTTAGTGCTGATTGCTGCATTTCTTGCAAACGCTTTTGATGCTGGGCTTGCACACTAGAACTTATTTTACGGGCAGTAAAGTATAACAAGCCTTCTAATGGCGGAAAATCTGATTGATGTTGTTCTTCTTCTGCAATGGCATCTTGCAATTGGCCATTGATAAATGCAGCATGGGCATTTTCATAATCACCTTTCAAAAGATAGGAAATACCTAAATAATAATAAACCATCATTCTTTCGTAAGGTTCGCCTCGAAAAAATTTTACTTGTTCACGATAGTAAGGTGAACTTGCGTCTTCTGCTGCGGCAAAAAAATCCTGTCTTAGCTTACGTGCCTCAGCACTCATACCATATAATACTTCAATCTCAAAACTGGCTTCCATAAAAAGCTTTTGAGACAAAGAGTAATGCCCTTCAGAAAAAATATTTCCACCAATATTCATCAAATTCAATACTTTATCTCTTTCACCACCGTGAGCCAATCTTTCAGTGTATTTTGGATTGGCCTCACTCAACTGCGGCATCCAATCAAATTGACAACAGGGTTTATGGCTATTGGAGACGCAGCCATTCAGCAATAATAAAAATAACATGCTTACTGCGAGACACACAGTCCGTTGAACAAATTGACTTAAAATCATCTGTTTGTACATCATCTACATCCACTTAGTTAAAAGTTCAGGGCATCCCCCGGTTTTATATTCAACTTTTCCGGCAAGTCTGTTTGCCCTTCTCATCAAACGAAGAAGGGCAATAGTTACCTCTCTCTTTTCAAAAGCAATTATTTAATTGTGCGGTGCGAAAAAATGTCGATTAAATTCTCGCCACGTCAAGTGGTTAGCTGGAACGAAAACGAATAGGCACAACCTGAAGTTGCATATCAATCGTAGAGTGTATGTCCTACACAAACCATACCTGTTAACGTGCATAGGACATATATTCTAAAGCTTACAGACTACCCAAGCTTATTACTGCTTTATGCAATGTATCGTATAAATTTCTCCATATTCCCCAATGAGGCGAGTGGAAAACTCATTTTCTTGAAATATTGGAAATGAATAAGACTTCAATCTATACTCATCTTCATTGATCTCAACATAGCTACTATCAAGCCCAGTCCATTCGTTTACTATAGACCCATCTTCATCTACATACACTCTATGCCGCTCTTCTACAAAGTCAGCTTTAGTTAAAATAGGCCCCTGGCCCATTCTCTCCCAGGTTTGATAAGAGGAGTCATCAGGATTAATTTGAGCCACAGAGCAAGTCTGTGTGCTTGACTCATCTATTACAACTTCAGTCCCTTCAGAAGGAAAGCAACCACCCGAATCACAGAACTGAGTTGTCCGGCCTACTGCTTCTTGGCAACCTGAATTATTAATAGTAAATGGCAAATTGACTACACGACTATAATCATATCTTTCCTCACAAACCATTGTTCCGCGCATATCAAAACCAGATGAATCCAATAAACCAAATGCGGGTACCAAGGGTAGACCTGTTTGACCAATCATAGTCATTAGTACACCATCAAAAGCAATTGATTTAATTTGATCCATTGCGCCATCAAGTCCTGTACCGCTATTGGCACGTAAGTAAGGGTAATTAAAAATATTCACATTAGCTACATCTAAGCCTTGAGCAGTCAAGACTTCAGCTAATTTGTCTTCTACTCTATTTCGGGCTTCTTCTACTTTCTCAGTCTGAATAGCCAGGCTCTGCCAATTTACAAAAACATCTTCCAACTCAGTCAAGTTCGTCTTTCCAGTAGCCAGTTGAATTGCTGCTGTCGTTAGTGAAGTGATATGAACGGTTGCACTTTGAGCAGTCTCATCCAAGTAAGAGTATAAAAGCTCCCCTTCATTATCTCCACTGCCTTCTGCTTTTAAAAAATAAGGAGGGGCAATGGGTAACGCCAACGAGTAAGTTCCATCAGCATTAATATTTACACTTCGTAAGTTGCCTACTTTATTGACTCCAAAAGCAGTTCCTTGAAATGCTTTGCCTGTAGCAACAACACCGCTTAAACTTATTTGCTGCGTGTCGCCGTTCTCCGTGGCGAATGACTCCGTTGAACTGCCATCGTCGTCGCCATCACAGCTTGCTAAACCTACTGTTAAGCCCAAAGCCAGTAACTTAGTTACTAAACGCATAAAACACTCCTTGAGATGCTAATTATTGCACAATTCCTTATACTCGATGTTCAAGTTTTTGGTAAATTATTGATTTAGAAATAGATAATATTTTTGTGTTCAAAAAATGATTTCATTAAAAATCAATGAGTTGCTCATATGAGCACTCATTGAAGTGATTGCTGCGAAGCCAAATAGCCTCAAAACTTGAACATCGAGTGATAGAGTTTTGCAAAATGCTTATACTCTGATAACCTACATTTCGCATTATTTCAAATAAAAACCCTCGGTTCGGTCATTCAGAACGGAGAAAATCAAATTGGGTTTGATAAAAATCAATGAGTTATCGGAATCGTTAAAGTTTTATTCTCATAATTTAGGAGAGCAACAAAAGCTGACGTATTGATTTTTATAGTATAGGAATCACCGAACCGAGAGTAAAAACCTAAAAAATATTTTATTCTTATTTTTTAAGGTTTCTTTATTTAATTCATTGGCTTTTTTATAAAAAATAGAAAAACTCACTGTTTTAACTGCGAAATGTAGGATGATAAGTATCGAGTGTTAGGGTTGAGGAGTGAAATGAATTTCCCCATTGCTAAAGTTTACTGAACTACTGGGGGTGATACCTAGGTAAACATCATCAGTCGAGTAATTTATCGAACCCGTATCAATACCAAAATAAACCTCATTATGGTCCCAATTGATATATCCATTATCACCAATTTTCCAATAAATTTCCCATGATTGCGTATCTATTAAGCCATCACCGCTTTGCACATAAAAATGCCAATTATCGAAGGCAAAAATATTATTGCAACCAACTGACAACATGATAAAGCAAAAGAGATAAAACGCTTTTTTCATAATGAAATTTTCCTCCGTAAAGTTAGATTATTCGTTCAATTACCGGCATTCTTCAAAGTAGTTGACAGTTTGTCTGCTGTAAATATACGTCGATTTTTGCATGAGTATTAGGATGTCTAATCAAAACGGCTCTCAATCAACAAAAATTTGAAGCTTTCAAACTGTCAACTGCTTTGCCTTTGTAAATTTATAGTGTCATCCACTATAGCTACTTGGAAGAAGTAGGTTGGGTTAATGATAATGTAACCCGACATCTTTGATTGTTTGATGAAAATTTGTTTGGTTATTTTCGCTAACCCAACCTACATGGTTTAGACAAACCCCACCCAACAGAGAAAGTACTCAATAGACTTTATACCGATTTAACGTAACTGATTGATTGACTTAATTAAAAAAAATAATAAAGTCAAACACTTAGATTAAATCGGTATAATGTCTAATAATTAATTACAGCCACCAATCTTATTGCAAATACAGGTGCAGTATGCTCCCCCACTTCCACAACGACAATAAGCATATTCACCTTCTCGCGAACAGGTTATAGAACATGAAGAACCATTATCGCATGTGGGTGTACTACAGCTATTTCCAGCAAATACATTATCATGTACGGTTTTGTCTAATAATTTCAGTACTAGAGGCGAAGGGAGGGAGTAGGTGAAGGTACTTACATCCCTTGTGGTGTCTGTATCAGCTTGGCATATAGTAGAATAAATAAATATGCTGCTAGCAATAAAAAGCAAGGTGATTTTTTTTATCATAATTTAACCTCCTCTAAATATGTGGCACAATTTTCATAAGCGGCTGTTATGCCGTTACGATCAAAACGCGAGAGTAGAAAATGTCAAAAGCGGTTTCAAAAAAGTGGACCAAGTATTTTGCCTAGTCCTTTCCTTGTTCAAATCCCATCAACATATTCTATTTTAGACAAAGTTCCTTCTGATACATTACCAACCTGCTTGATGGAATTCAATTGATAGCCCTCAGTTTCATGGCTTTCGATTTCATGCCCCTGTTTTGCTATTGTCAATTGGTTGTTAGGCAAAAATATAATATTTACTGTTAAATCAACAGTTTTAAAAAAACTTGAGCATCGATTTATACTTCGTAAGACAAAGTCTTCTTCCCAGAAAAGACCTTCAAGGTTTACCAAACCTTGAAGGTTTGCACAAAACTTTTCTGGGTAACTAGAACAAATCTATCGATAAACTTTAGGCATTCCTGTTTTAACCCTATCTAATTCATAGATATCTTCCCAAACAGATACTGAAGTCACTAAATCAAAAAGCTCTACCGCAATTTGAGTATATCGTCGCCTTGCACCTGTTTTAGAATCAATCATATCCATACTGTTTATTTTTCCAGAAAAACGATAATGAGCACTCAATGGTGTTTCAGTCTTATCTTGATGCTTTGCACTAATAAACTGAAGCTTTCCCCTAGCCACTTTATGCAATTCTATGCGAATTTTATCAACAATTAAATTTTTATTTAAAATATTAGAACTTTCATTAATAAAATATTTTGCATCAATAATGATTCGTTTTCCTTCTAGCTCAGGCATGGCATCTAATAAACTTTGAACCATCTGATTGGCCATATCGACGATTGCTTCAGGATCAACCCCTAAATGACCATTACTAGGTGGTGAGTTTGTTTTTATTGGAGAATTATTACAAGCATGTAAAACAACAATAAATAAAAAAAAACAGAATATCTTCATATTCTCACATAAAACACATTTGGGAACGTTAAAAATAGATAGCTGGTTTTCAGGGAACCAGCAAACTCTTTGACTTATGCCACATCCACTTACACAGAGTAACTAATCATGTTTGGCATCTATCGACAATAATGTAACTCAAGTTGCTACCTATAAGTATAGTGATTGATTTTATTCTTCTAAATTTTCTACCCACTCAAACCTAGTTGCTGTAACTGGTTGATTTATAATCAATTATAGTATAGGTGGCAACTAGAGTTAATGTATTAGGCTAGAAAATAAGATTAAGACCAATATTAATGGATAATTGATCCAGATCAGATTCACCCGCAATGGTATGCCGATAACGCAATTCTGTGTTTATATACACATCATCACTAAGAAAACTTTTTATTCCAGCTTGTACACCAAGCTGAGGGTAAGTTTCCGTCTCACCATTACCACTAGAATAAAGCAAACCACCAGCACCACCAAAATAAGGAACTACATTAGATGTAGAAGTTAAGTTGTAATTGTAAGTTCCATCAAAAAAAACGAAAGAGCTTCCATTATCACCAGAATCAACTCTAAAACCCACTGTCTGTATACCAACTTCATGGTTTTTCGTAAAATATTTTGAAAAGTTAACACCAAGAATTAACATATCGGTATCCTCAGTACCAACAGACATACGGGTCAAAGAACCATTGATACCAACGGCTGTTGCCCCCTCTTGAATTCCTTCAGCAAATACATTGCTGGCAGAAATAGAAGAAGTAATGAGTGTAAAAAAAACTAATGAGACATTCTTATTCATAATAAATCTCAGATTTGTGAGGAAAAAAACTGTAAAACTTTGACTATAACTAACTGTTTTTGTTGATTTTTAAAAGTTATTGAAAAATATGGCATTTTCAGAGAGCATCGATAATCTGTTTGGTTAGCCTATGCGTGTGATCCTTCATCAAAGGCTACCCCTCTTTCAAAAACGTCTCACGTTTTAATGCCCTCATAGACGGTAAACAAAGTTTCAACAAAAATAAGTTATAATCAAGGATTATTTTTTTAAGTGAAAAATTTCCTCCAGTGCAGTTAAACGTAAAAACGTTGGGGTCGATTAACCGCGAGCGCGTAATTCACCAAAATGCACATGGTGGATGCTTTGAGCTAATCTTCCCCAAATTTATCAACCCGCATAATAAGTAAGACGCGGTAACTATCAAAAACGTAACAGTGCCATCGTCGATTTCGTGCTAATCAACTGAAAAATAACGGATTATTTTTTTTTGCTAGGTGAAAATTAATCCTTAAACCTCACAACGTATTGACTTAAAAACTCCCATCAAATAACTGTTATGATTAATAAAATGACTTAGGCACTTTCTCAAGCCGCATAATATGTAAGACGCAGCAACTATCGAAACGTAACAGTGCCAGACTCGATTTCTTGCTATAGACTGGCTTAGGCACTTTCTCAACCCGCATAATATATAAGACGCGGCAACTCTCAAAAACGTAACTGCGCCATCGTCGATTTCTTATTAATCTACCAGGGGCGACGCCCCTGGCTATATTAATATCGCCCCGTTGGGGCTTTTCGCCAGGGGCGATACCCTTGGCAAGCCAAGCCCCAAAGGGGCGACATTATTAAAGCCTGGGGCACCGCCCCAGGCAAGCCCCAAAGGGGCGACATTAATAAAGCTTATCAACCCCCGCATAATATATAAGACGCGATAATCTTAGTACAACGAATTACGCGGATAAACGAATTTTGTCCAAGATAAATCAATCCGCATAATATATAAGACGCAGCAACTCTCGAAAACGTAACAGCGCCATCGTCGATTTCTTATTAATCTACCAGGTAGATACACTGGCTATATTAATATCGCCCCGTTGGGGCTTTTCGCCAGGGGCGATGCCCCTGGCAAGCCAAGCCCCAAGGGGGCGTATTATTAAAGCCTGGGGCACCGCCCCAGGCAAGCCCCAAAGGGGCGACATTAATAAAGCTTATCAACCCGCATAATATATAAGACGCAGCAACTCTCGAAAACGTAACAGTGCCAGACT
>QNER01000209.1 GCA_003646175.1 Candidatus Parabeggiatoa sp. nov. 1 | reverse complement strand
GAATGAAACAAATCCGTTTAGTCCGGAAAGAAGATGTACTCAATGTGATCGTTATCCGTGCAAAGTGCGCCTGGAACGAATGAAACAAATCCGTTTAGTCCGGAAAGAAGATGTACTCAATGTTAAATTGATCGCCATTGATCAAAAAGGCGCACTTTGCACGAATATCGTTATCCGTGCAAAGTGCGCACTCCTGAAAAAAATCCGTTTAGTCCGTCAATCCGATGTACTCAATTGCTGACAATTCCAGAGTCAATGGCACTTCCGTTAGCACTTTGAAATCAGCCGAGTATAACGTATTGTCTCCTGACTGAGTTATGCAGGGCATCTGTACTAAACCTTTGTTTGAGTCATAGATAACTTCGCAGTCCGGCGACGCGATTTTCTTGTCTGCCGGTTTGCTGGCAGTGAGTGCTAACTGCATCGGAGATGAAACCGTTAGGGACAAAGTGGCACTGTGTTGAGTACCCGCCACATTGACACAGGGAATTTCAAGATGGCCCTGACTCGGATCATAATTGGCCATACAGGCATCGACGGCCGGCTTTGATGAACGCAATGGCGAGTACAAAGGTAAGCGACAGTTATCCGCTTCCCATTGGCCATTGGTTGACAAGCAATCAGGCTCGGTGGGGCACAAATCCACATGGAAAGCATCGCACTTGGCTTGTTCTTCAGCTTCAAAGTAAACCACGGCAATATCTTTGCCAATGCTAGACAGGCGATTAGCCTTAATGGTGTCCTCGGTGATGGAAAACACGTAGTCATCCATAAAGATGGAACGCTTGACAATAGTATTTGATCGAGTCCACCAATTACCACAGAAACCTCGGTAATTGTTCTGACTTTCTGGCGCGATATGCGGTACCCCGCCCACCAGTTGAAAACCCGTTTCTGCGTTGATTTTGTAGACCAACAGGCCGCTAAACGTCATCATATCTCCATAACGGCCCCCTTTTTCGTCTTGATTGTCATCACTTTCACAAATCGTCATTGGGATCGCCAACAGTCCTTTGGAACCAAAGTAGTTGAAGGCCAGATGATTTGTGGCAGCTTCTGAAGTGGAACCGCGGGTGCCGATGACTTCTTTGTGAGTCAACTGGGGATTTGCCATGTCCGACACATCAAAGATTTGTAGCATGACACCTTGAAACCAAGCAAAACGTCCTTGATCGTCAGCATCGTAACCAATGGTCAGCAAATGATCGTCATCCAGACGATGCATATAGGTTGAGAATCCCGGGATTTTCAATTCACCGGCAATGGTTGGTTTATGCGGATCCGAGAGATCAAATACAAACAGGGGATCCGTTTTTTTAAAGGTGACGACATATCCTTTGTCTCCCATAAACCGCGCCGAGCGTATATCTTCCGTCGGCGCAATATTATCAATTTGTCCCACTACCACGAGTTCATTCGCTTTTTCGGCCAAAATGGAAATCGTGCTATGCGCGTTTGAACTAGGCGCGCGGCTGGTAGTCGTGGCAATGCGGAAAAAGCCTTCAAACTCGTCCATAGAAAACTGATTGAGGACACTGCCTTTTACCACGCCGCTGCCGACATATTGAGAAGCCGGTGGCTCGTTACTCAAGCTGAACTTATGGATGGTGCTGGCTTCTTCAATCTGTTGTTCATCATCAAAAAACCACGGCAACATGCCATACCGTGAATGTCGTGCTGCTACATACAGGGCCGAGTTTGATGCATAAACTGCGCCCGGTTTTCCCATAATGGTGGTGGCATGGAGAGGCGCTTCGCCGTTGGTATCCATTGACACAATAGATAACAGGTTTTTGCCATCCTGTTGTCCAGTTTGGTAAAAGTTGTCACAGCTTTCCAGAAGCGCGTGGTTTTCTTGTGGTGTGCCACCGCTATAATTGATATCCTGCACGGAAGGCAGCCAATCGGCAATAGTCGTCGCTTGAAGACGCTCACTATTTTCCGCCTTTAACGTTTCAAAGGCCGCGGCGAGGCTTTCCAACGTAGGAACGTTGTCATTTTCTGAGCAAAACGAATCATCCCAACCTTTTTCAGGCCAATACGTGACCCCGGCAATCTGGGGTTCGGGGAAAACGACGACCGAATGGATGGCATTTTCAATGCGCCGAGAGTTTAAATAGGCCCCAGAAAAGCGCAGTTCTCGCACCAGTTTCGGTGCTGTCACGTCTGAAATATCAAGAACGGTGATCTTCAATTCACGCCCGTCGCCAGTGAAGTCGCAGTCATAGCCATAAGTGCATTCCGTATCGCGACCATAGTAGCCATAATCATTTTGCACGATAGGATCTAGAGACGAGTAGATAAATGCCTGCTGGTTATGCACAAACAGTTTTTTGGGTGTGCCTTCAATGTCAAAAGCGGCAATTTCGGATGCTTCTTCGGCAGGCCATGCGTCAACAACCCGAAACTTGCCATTTGCCAGCATGTAGATGTAAGAACCATCGTTTTTGACAAAATCCGCTTCATCAACGCCAGTGACTTGGACGTTTGTCTCCGAATATTCCGTCGCACCGTCTTTGGCAGGCAAAGGAGAAGCAGGAGGCACTGGGCCGGCACTCACAGTATCTGCAACTTCCGTATAAATAGGCCCATAAGAATACCTTTGACAAAACCCCCAGCGAATGGCATTGCGGAAACTGGCATCCACCTGTTCCGCCATTTTTTTGATGGCTGCTTCTTTGAGTTCTGCAAGCAGGGTGGGGCAACTTGCCACGGCTTCTAACGAAGCGAGATTGGTTGTCTGAGTTTCTGCCGTCTGAGCATACGCTGCGGTAACCGGCATACTTAAGCAGGTTGTCGTCGCGAATACGGATAATAAGTGTTGTGGTTTGTGTTTCATGTTTTTCTCCAGTTCCAGGTAGTTACACTGGCTGAACGAGGTTTGCAACCCCGTCTGCAACGTATCGTGCGTGCCATTACCCCAGGTGCAACCCACATCGTTAGACACAATTCTTTAAGTATTTGATTGAAATAATATTTTAAACTTTGGTAAGTGTTTTTTTTGCCGGCCCCTTCGGCCCCTTTAGCTTAGGCGAGATCGAAACAAGAATATGTCAAAGGTGCGAAATGGTATATTTTTTCCCAGAAATCGCCTTAGATGGTGGGCAACAAAAACCCGTTACCGGCCCCCTACATTTTAACTTATGTATAACGATGATAGGTGCAACTTGGGGAAAAACCGAACTTTGGTATATATATATTTATTTGGGAGTTACCCAAGTACATCATTTAGTCATTACAGTTATAGACCCTGCGTTTCAAAAAATGTCAGGGATTGATGTTTGATGGATTGTTTACTATGCGCTATGCGGTGCTGAGGCGATGGGGGATATATGGGGGACCGTTGTACAGGACAAGAAATGTGCTCAAGTCGTGATGCTATCGCTTTTTTTTGCGATAGTATCACTAAAACTCAATGATCAAGTTTTTTCAGCCTCCGTTATAACGACAAGGATTGTTTATAAAAAAGGATAATAAAATTTTTAAATGGTTTCAATGGGATGAAGTTAATAACCATTTATTTATAAATGTCATATTTTAATCGAAGGCGGCCTGTGATTGAACGCTCAAGTCAAAATATCTTATAAGTGCCATGAGGCCTTATCCTTATAGTTCACGGTGACACCTTCTTTTTCTCAAATTAACCGGAAAAGTGATACTATCGCAAAAAAAGCGATAGCATCACGAAATACGGTAAAATCAATCGATTATAATTTTTGTCCTGTACATAGATAATTTTTTCCATGCGGCACAAAAACGGGGGAAATTATTACTGCTTACACAGAGTCTTTTTATCAGCCTACCTTCAACCTTTTTAAGCCTTGGGATTGATGAGGGCAACTCCGGCACGAGCACGAATTATAGATAGGAAAGCCCCGAAGGGGCGGCATTAATAAAGCCCAGGGCAACGCCTTGGGGGCTCATTTCCTCATTTCCAGGGCGTTGCCCCTGGCTAAAATTATTCAGGAGTACAAGGCGAACCTTGTACGATACCAATTTGTGTAACGTTTGCACTTCTAAACCGTGCAAAGGGAGCGAAGCACTCCTAAACCCTAAATCGTGAATATCTAACTCGCCACTATAGTAGGTGGCCTGTGGCACAAATAAACTATCATAAATATTGGGTTGTTTGGGATAAGCGGCCGCCAAGGCCGGCGCATTAGCGAGGACGATAACTTCCTGTTGGGTTGCCACCGCGAGACGATGCCCATCTACCGCCATGCCCATGGGTTTATTAAAGGCGCGTGGCAATTGGATTAACCCGTCGGTTTGCGGACTGAGCAAAATGACTTTATTGGCTTGGTAAGTACTTAAGATTAGGCTGCAATTGAGTTGCGCCAAAATATCAGGAAATTCAGGGGTATGGGTACGGCAAAAAAAGGGGGGCATTGGGTGGTGTCGGTGTGGTAGGCATAGCGGTGACGGGTTTTTGGGTAGAAGATTGGGTGATGTCTCGATGCAAACGTGCGTTTTTGGGACAGTCGGCTCAGGGTTTGACTGTGACGAAAATCAGCAACGGACAGCGCAAAGGTGTGCAAGGATACAAAAGTGTTATCTTGGACAGAATAATGATGATTTTCCAGCACCCCTTCAGATTTAAAATCGAGACCCTGCAACATTTTCCCAGAAGCGAGGTTATAGTCATAGACAAGGCTATAAATGTTATTTAAATTCAAGGTATTAAACGCAAAATCCAGTACCAATAAGCTCGCTTCTGTGCCATAGCCAAGATGATGGTGTTGTTTGTCAAACAGCTCAATTGAATATTCGGCCCGACAATGCACTGGTGAGTAATTGCTGAGGTGGACTAACCCATCAGGGCCGTAGCGTTTATGTACCACTAGTGCAGTAAAGCAGAAGTTTCGATACCACCCCAACGCCAACGGCGTTGGGCCGTTGTCTAAAAGCTCAAGTACGTATCAGGGCACTACAAAAGAGGGTTAGTCGGCTTTAGCCGACTTGAGCTGAGGTGGTCTCGAAACTGTAGCGATCGTGTACTAGATATTCAAAATAACCCAAAGTGCGTGCAGACACGCGATTTTGTTTTTGCAAACTGTGCTGTAATTCGACTTTGCTAATCGGACATTGGTGGTTAGACGCAAATAAACGTAGGCCGGTTTGATCTTGATAGGCGCGAAAGAGTACGGGCGCATCTTCCGGGGTAGTTTGGCGTACAGTTATAAACCTTCAAGGTTTTTGCAACGCTTTACGGTTTTTCCCTGTTATAAGCTGTTGCATGAATGACGCTGTGCTAATTCGTGCAAGCACCAAATTCAGGCGTTCAAAACGCTGCTTTGTTAAGGTAACTCCCAAATAAGAACTGTTGGGGGCAACCACAAGGATTGCCCCTACCACAACAGTTAAAAAGTACAGGGGTTACCATTTATCGTAGCTTATCGCTACCATAATAGCGGCAATAAGAAGTGGATAGCCAATCCGGCCCGTCCAGTTGATGCGGTTGATAAAGCGGTTGATTTGGCTGATGTTTTCTTCCGCTTTTTTTATCGCTTCAGCCTTACCATCCTTGGCTTTCTTCATCTCACACATTGTTTCCTTCAGTTCCTCCACTTTGATAGCTTGGCGGTGCATGATGATTGAGCCGATAATGCCCAATATTGCCATCATGTAAACCGTATAAAACACATATTCAATCAACACATTGTAATCAATAGCAGACAACGATGAAGCCAGTTGTAAGTGGAACAGCGAGGTTGCGATGATCATATTGATGTTGATACTGATTTGCATATCAAACGAGGTGGTAAAATAAACCACATATCCCAACGCGATGACAAATATGATTGGTAATAGATTTTTGAATATAAAATTTAACACATGCCGTTCAATGTCTATCAGGATATTAAACTGTGAGTATTCTACCCGTTGTTGCGTGTCAAACAATTCGGGAATACCCAGCGTCGATTCATTTTTCTGGCTATTTTGAAAGGAAGATATTTTGTTAATCTTCCAGCCACTCACAGAAAAGAAGCTGGGGGTTTTCCCCTCGATGCTTGTATCCCCCATACCCAGCACATCAACCACGTAAATCAATTGATCTCTGGTAAAATGATTATGCCGAAATTGGAGGGCCAAAATCTGTTTATCCAGCGGGTAATCGTGAAAATAAAGCGCATTTTTAAACGTGGTCTTGATTCGATAAGTGTGGGTGGTCACACCATCTTCAAGGGACGAATCCCATTTTTAAAGCTTGTATTGTTTCAGATTATTATCTGCTGGATTAAAGATATTACCAAAAGAGATATTATCAATGTCCTCGTTGTTGCTGGTCCTAAACTTGGCTGGCAATACCGTGTCTAGGTATGCAATGATTGGATGAGACTGAAACGCTTTTAACTGAGCTACCTTTGTTTCGTCTTTTTGACTGTCTTTTTTGAAGCTCGGCCATATAAGTGGCATTGGCCGTATCGAGATCACGAATGTCATTGAAATCCAAGCCAGCATAAACCACCTGGGCTTTGCGCATGAACCGCTCATTGACTTGAATAATTTTATTATCCAATATTTCTTGCAACAAATTATCCACACGGCTTAACTGAGTCACCGGTTGATATTGAATCCAGGTTACAATGGGCTTACCCTTCTTATAAACCCCCATTGGTATTGGTTTAATAGCATCACCATTTCTATCGAAATAGATCGCCCCTGTCACCCCTTCTACCGCTTGGTCTACAAACCGTAATTGCCACAAATTCTTTTTCACTTGTGTCCGTTTTTCCGCTACGGTCGTGGTCGTAGTACCCGGTTCTGCAATGTTCTTAATTGCACGAACTGCAACCATCGCGGCTTCATAATACATCGCAGCGGTGATTAAGGATTCCGTTGGGTATTTCTTCTCGTTGATGAATTCATGCTTAAAATCTTGGGCGTGTTTACCCGCAATATCAATGATAAATGGTGAGGTGAGATAAATACCATCGGTATAGTAACCAGGGTAGTTTTTCTCTTGCGGGTAGTCATGTTTGAAGGTTCGCATAAAATTACTACTCGCCAGCGCGTCAGCCCCCATGATTGGAACTTTGCGTTCCAAGCGACGAAGTCTTGTCACGATTTTCACGGCTTCGGTTGAATGGGTTGCCAAAAACAGAACGCCATACTCGCCTTTTTCCGCTAGGGTATCAATCATCTTGCTGAGGCTGTTTTTAAAGCTGGCTTTGTCCTTGGCATTAAAACTCCACTGGTGTTTGACTTTCAGCCTAATCCTTTTCGCCGTTTCGGTAAAAGCTTCTGCGAGTGTTGTGCCGTAGGCATCTTCGTCAAAGACAACATAGGCCTCTTTAACCTTAAGGTCAAGAATTTTAGTCGCATAATTGGCTAACAATGCAGCCTGACCACGGTTGGTGAAAATGGTTCGGAAATACCAGTCGTTATCCACGGTGAGTTTGTTGGCCGTTGCAGTTCCTGTGATTGCCGGCACGCCATGTTTTTGGTAAATCGGGGCCGCCGCAATCGACGCATCACTGGTATAATGACCGATGACGGCGAGGGCTTTGCTATTGACAATTTCCAACGCACGTTTTTTAGCCAGATCGGCTTGGTTGTTATCATAAAACTGAAGCAATTTGATCTGTTTGCCGTTAATACCGCCGTCACGGTTAACTTTGTCAAGATACAGTTGAACGCCTTGCACCATTGCATCACCGTTACGCTTTGCCATGGGACCGGCCACGGCCAGATAAAGCGTTTCGCTTTCTAAAAAGTTTTTCCAGATAACAGTCAACCCTGTCACCAGAAAAAAAGCCACTAAAAAGACTATCATGTATTTTGCTTTCATCGTGATTATCACCTTTGTCAATCGACTAATGACCAATTACGGATATGTTGACCACCATAAGCCATATTGTACCAATTTTTAACCCAAGGTTTGACGAGAAACTGGGCATTGGTAAAATAAAGTGGGATAATGGCCACCTCTTGTTCCGTCAGGATTTGTTCCGCACGGCGGTACAACTCTTGGCGCTGGGTGGGGTCTGAAATCGGTTTTGCCTCATCCACGGCTTGAACAAACAAGTCCAGATTATTGCCATTAAGCCAGTTTAACCCGGTGTCTCGATGAAAAACGGATGGTAGCCAGTCATTGGCATCGGGATAATCAGAACACCAAGAAACACGAAAAAGATGGGGCGATGTCGTTGAATTGAGTGGTTGTATGGCATCCCAGAAGCGATCCCAATCAAGGGCTGTGACGGTAATGTCGATATTCAAATAATGTTTGAGTAGCGTTTTAATACCTTTGGCAATTGCTTGATAACTCTCGCCTTCAGGGTGTGTCAAAATAACTTCAGGAAATCCTTGACCATTTGGATAGCCAGCTTCTTCTAACCATTTATTAGCTTGTTCTGGATCAAATTCAATACCCACTTGTTCTGTTTTGGGATTAATCGCACCAAAACTGAGGGGATGGGTAAAGGTTGTGGCTGACACATGCGCTTTTTTGACAACAATATCGATTAAAATTTGCTTATCAATAGCAGCGGCAATTGCTTTGCGAACCAACGGGTTATCTGTTGGCGCACGTTGAGTGTTAAATCCATACCAATCCGTACAAGCTTGAGGGCCAATGTGCATTTCCTTATACAATTTTGGATCCGCCTGGAGCCGAGGAATTTCTGTCTGTGGTAACCGGAGATAGATTTATCCACCAATGAGATCGAGGTCATTATTCTCGTACATGGTTAAACCGATTGTATTTTCTGGGACAATATAGTAACGCACTTCGGGAATGTTAACTTTCTCGTAGTCAACACAATTTTGCTGCCTTTGTCCCATTCAGTCAACAAGTAAGAACCATTCGTTTGAATGTTCTCTGGATCCGTCCACTTGTGACCATATTTGTCAATGGTATGACGTGGCAATGGACGATACGCACGTAAACTCACCATGGCCGGAAAATAGGCTGCGGCATGCGTTAGCGTGAATTCAACCGTGTGGTCGTCAATCGCACGAACCCCTAATGATGATGCTTCCATCTTGTTGTGATGGACCGCTTCGGCATTTTTGATCACATAAAGCGTAGAAGCCGTTGGGGAGTTAGTTTCTTTGGCAAGATTACGGCGAATGGCCCAAACAATATCATGGGCAGTTACCGGTTGACCAGCCGTCCATTTGACATTTTGACGGAGGTTAAAGGTGTAAATCGTGTTGTCTTCATTCGCTTGCTAATCGGTCGCCAGTTCTGGCACGGCCTGATAAGCACCCGTGTCCTCGTTTTTCTCAAAATCCGTCAATCCGAGAAAGAGTTGTTCAATAAACTCAACTTGGTTAGTCTCAGAAGCTAAGCCCGGATCAAGGATACCAATGGGGCCACTCAACGGTATTCGTAGATACCCCGGGTGTCTGGGTTGATTTTTGCCGGCTTCGGTTTGAGCCTCGTGGTTTTGTCCGCAACCGCTGATTGTGGCTGCGACGATAAACCAGAGGCTTGAAAGTATCAATCTGAAAAATTGAGACATATTTAAAATCACCTCTTGTATTAGAAGATAGAACATTCGCAATTTCGTCAATTGCAATTTACCTATTCACTCATTAATATTATATATATACATTCTCCTGTTGTGTTATAAACATTTTGCGCAAAATAATGATACCCCCCCTAACAATAACTACAAGGATTGTTTATAAGAAAGGATTTAAACCGGGTGCTGTCACGATCCAATCCCTTCATAAGCATACAATCTCTGTCGTTAACTAACGGTTTTAAGCCCTTCATATACAATCCTTGTCGTTAGGAACGGCTAAAAATTCACTTCTTAGATCATTGGGTTATACCTTTATCCTTGCCCATTTTCCCTTTTTCATCGCCTCTTGGAGAAGGTATTAGTATTGGAAGATACAATAACTACAAGGATTGTTTATAAGAAAGGATTTAAACCGGGTGTTATCACGAACCAATCCATTCATAAGCATACAATCTCTGTCGTTAATTAACGGTTTTAATCCCTTCATATACAATTCTTGTCGTTATTATTGTGAAACGAAAAACCGGTTCATCGAGTTATACTTTTCTCCTTGCCCTTTTCCCCTTTTCTCTCTCACCTCTTGGGGAAGGTATTAGTCAATGCCACATTTCAATCACCACGCGGCTTGTTGTACAAGATTCGCCTTGTACTCTTGATAACACGGCTTTCTCGTACCAGGTTCGCCTTGTACTCCTGATAAAGTATAAAGCTTTTTCGTACCAGGTTCGCCTTGTACTCCTGATAAAGTATAAAGCTTTTTCGTACCAGGTTCGCCTT
>QNER01000208.1 GCA_003646175.1 Candidatus Parabeggiatoa sp. nov. 1 | reverse complement strand
GAAGGGCTTACGCTACGGATTGCCCCTTTGCTGTGCTATGGAGGGGCAATCCTTTATGGTTGCCCCCTGTTAAAATACCTGAAAATTTATGGTTCAGTACTTATTTTTGGCTAATACTCCTATTAAGCAACAACACATCAACATCTCTTATCACCTATCAGTTTCTAACTATAGTTTTTCAGATAGATAAATAATTTCACACACCATTTACAAAAAAGGGCAACCACAAGGGATTGCCCCTACAAATCGCTTTTATGTAGGGGCAATCCTTTATGGTTGCCCTTATGTCATTTCTTGATTTGAACCAATCCCATTCAATGTTTCACGCAAAAGTTTTGCGCGCAAAACTTTTGCGTGAAACCCCAGTGCCTAGCGGGCTACCGGGCTTGTAATTCATTAACCAAATACAAAAACACACCGTTTGTCCATCCAAAACCATGTTGTGGTGGATACCTATCAAATATTGTTGACTCTTTGCCGTTGACAACATCATACTTTTCCCACATCAGAGAAGTTTTTTCAAAAACGGCGACGTTCAAATCAAGCCATTTTTCTGCAATACGATATGCCAGTTCTTCATATCCGTATTTTTTTAATCCCTCGTATACCATCCAATGTAGAGGAGCCCATCCGATAGGATAGTTCCATTGACGGTCATTATAACCATAATCATTATCGCAGGTTGACAAACCATGCTGATGTTCAAATAAACTGAGATTCTTGACAAGTTTATCAGCGTGTTCATCGTCAACCATCCCTGCCCACATAGGCACAAAAGAAGCGACTGATTTCACCTTCTTTTGTCCTTGTGTTGAGGTATTATAGTCATAAAAAAGCCCATCTTCCTCACACCATAAGAGTTCTCTCATCTTCTGTTTTCGAGATTCTGCTCTGTTTTTGAACTTATCAGCCAGTTCTAATTCTCCTGTTCTCGAAAAATGCTGACTGAAGTGAACTTCATACAAATACAAATTGGCATTAAGGTCT
This sequence comes from Candidatus Parabeggiatoa sp. nov. 1, assembly GCA_003646175.1. Lineage (GTDB taxonomy): Bacteria > Pseudomonadota > Gammaproteobacteria > Beggiatoales > Beggiatoaceae > Parabeggiatoa. The sequence goes on along the minus strand of QNER01000208.1, from coordinate 9,266 downwards.
ATGGGGGCAAGATCAGTTGTGTCCTCATCATCATATCTAGGAGACATATCCCATGAGGCTTCTGTATGCCTTGTCTTCCAATTATCCCCAGAATCTTCATAAAAACGAGATAACCCAATGTCCTTGAATATATGGTTACCAGTACACCAATACTCCTCATATTCTTTCAAAGCCATTTGGTAAGCACAAGCTAACCAATAATCATAACCACAGACTGCCAAGTTGGGTGGGCTTTGTGTTGCCCACCGCCCACTCGAAGCGACACTTTTGCCTGCTCCTTACATGGCTAGGCTAATATGAACTCGCCCAACACTAAGGTTCCTGTTTTAAAGGTACGCATATTAAATCAAAGACGGGAACCCGTGTCAAGTACAACCTACGATGAAAATATCGGGTGGCGTGCGTGTTTATCAGACACAAAATAGGCTACCGTCAAAGCTTACACTGTCAAAGTGTAGATAGGGTATTTGTTATACCGTCGTCGCTTTTACAAATTAAACTGTTTTTTTACTTTTCAGTGAGTTTGGGCACTGGGGTCGTTGAGTGGGAAGGCTTCAAATTCAAGGGTAACCACAAGGGATTGCCCCTACAAACCGGTTTTATGTAGGGGCAATCCTTTATGGTTGCCTTTATGTCATTTTTTGATTGAAATTAATCCCATTCAACGACCCCAGTGCCGTGAGTTTGTAAGCGATTAAAATATTAGGTCTCTAAAAATGGATTATCAATTTCTCTACCAAACGCACTTGAGAAACCTATTAAACGCCAATGCGTCAAGCGTGCTTTTACTTCCGCAGCCGCCGTTAGGTCGTTGCGCGACCTATCGACTCAGCTCACCCGCCACATTTTGCTATGCTTCATTTACCGGGCGCAACGCAAAGAGACCTGGCTGAGGTGTATTAGTTATGATACCTCAGCCGTTTTGTTGAGTTCTCTTTCGTTAGCAGGGCCCAGCGGGCGACTTTCTTTATATAACAGTTCAGGGTCAATATCTAAATGATTATCCCATTCTATTGAATCAAAATTCACTCGAACCGTGTTAAATAAAGAAACCTCTTTTAATTCAGAAAATCTACCAATGTGCAAATAGGGTAACAAATTAAAAATTCGTTTCTCAAAACCTTCAAAAGTTAAAAGTAGTTGGTAATTTTCTAAGGGTTCTACATTTATAACAGTGAAATACATAGCTTTACCTTAAAGGGTCTATTTTGAACGGAATTTCACCTTTTGAAGCCAATTCCCAATCAGCTAATAAATCTTCTTTCCTAATCTCAGCCCATGCCAATACCAACTTCAATTGTTTCGAGGGCAATTTTCCTTCGGTTAATTCACAATTTCTAATATCAATAACGGCCGTGTAATCTTGATAGCGAACTTTGACAATGCCCTGTCGCTAGGATGCAAATATTGTACAGTCATCGTTTTGACAAATTCGACTGTTTTTTTACTTTTCAGCGAGTTTGTAAGCAATTTAAATCTTAGGCCTCTAAATCTTAGCCTCTAAAAATGGGTTATCAATTTATCTACCAAACGCACTTGATTAACATGTTAAACGCCAATGCGTCAGGCGCGCTTTTACTTCCGCAGCCGCCGTTAGATCGTTGCACGGCCTAACGACTCAGCTCACCCGCCACATTTTGCTATGCTTCATTTACTGGGCGCAACGCAAATAGACTTGGCTGAGGTGTATTAGTGACGAATTATGATACTTCAGCCGTTTTGTTATATTAGGTCTCTAAAAATGGGTTATCAACTTCTCTACCAAACGCACTTGAGAAACATGTTAAACGTCAATGCGTCAGGCACGCTTTTTAATCTGAATGGGTAATTGATAATTGAGTTATTTTGCGAGAATGGCAATTATATGAGTTCTTTGGCTGTCAAAAAAAACAATATAAATCAGACTATTGTATTTATTGTCCTGACTGGCGTTGCAGCCGAATTTGGAGCCGTCATGCTGGTGTATTTAGACAACGCTATCCGAGAGTGCCAAACCAATCACCGCTTGAATTATTTTTGCGTAGGACAAAACGCAGAATTAGACCTTTTGTTCGGCCATATTTTTCAAAATGCCCACCACTTTTTTAATCTCGCTCATATAGTAAGATTGCAGATCAATATAAGCGATATTTTTCCTCAGTTTCAGAAATTTCCACTTATCACCGGTTGTAATGGCACCATAGATACAGGACAAGCTCTGATTTTCGGCTTTGTTAAACAGTTGAGCCGCATACATTTCTGCGATACATTGCCCCAGACCAGAATTAATATTTTCATTTTTGGCTTCAACGATTGTAATCACAGGTACTTCCAAATATAACTGTTCTGAAGAGCCACTGATGATGTAATCACAAAACCCATTCAACCCATTATCCTTATCCACATTAAAATCAATACCTGAAAACAAACTCATCTTGTCAGAGAGTTTTTCCTTTAACTCAAGCAAGATATTGATAATGATTAATTCTGAGCGGGCTTTTTCCGTATTAATGGCTAAAGCTAACGGTACATTTCGTTGTAAGGTTTTTATCAAACTCTCACTGATATCAATTGCCTCAATTGCTGAGAAAACAGAGGTGTTTTCAACCGTTTTAATGCCAAAATCCGATTTGACTTTTTTCAGGGTAAAGTCACTATATGCCATTGAAAATTTCCTCATCTTTTGCGTTAATGCTGCATGGGTAAAATGTCGAATGCTTTACCCTTCTTCCTACGCTCGCTCTCTTTGAGATAATAAAAAACCGATGGCTCCAAAGATTTTATCTAAATCACTAATGGTTATTCTGGTTCTATTCTTAGTAAATAGCTTAGATATTAATTTTCCAAACTGCCAAACTTCGCCATCTGTTACGATACCGTAAACCACTTTTGATTTTGGTTCAGGTTCAATTTGATTGAGTCCTTGTGAAGCGACTAATTCAGCGAGACATTGTCCCCAACCTTCATTAAAGTCATTTTGTTTAGCTGCAATGACAACCACTATTGGTAAGCCCATAACCGTTTTGCCTAACTCAGACTTGGTTGAAAACAAATAATCCGGTGTGCCGGTTAATTTAGCATCATAAGTGATAGATTTGTGGCTCCAAAGTGTATATTTATCGACAAACATCTTATAAACTTCTCGACAAATCGGATAAATCACATTTTCACATCTTGAAGCCTATGATGTAAATATGTCCATATTTTTCTCACTAAAGTCAAATTCCTGGGTAAAGATAGCAGAGGGTTTTAAATCAATATATTCAATGAAATCTGCTTCAGAATACTTGATCTGGTATTCTTCTTGGACTTGAGCAATCGTTTTAAAATCACTAAAAGCCATAAATAACTCCTTATAGGAAAAGAAAGGAAAAAATAGGGAACCGGCAGGTTTTATTCTCAATACCTACACAGTTTTTTGTATAGCTTTTCAGAAAAGCGGAATCCAAACTTTAGTTTGGGTGTCCCAAGATAAATCTTGGACTCCGTAAATCTTCAATACAGCAAAGCAGACTTGGTATCCGTTGGATAATAGCTATAAACATACACATTAACTGCAAGGCCTTTGCTCTTTCTATTAGGTTTTGGTAAATCATCATCAACCTTAAATAGGGCGGTTGCCATACCCATACTCGGTAAAAGTAATGTCAGCCATAGAACAATAGACATTATACCGATTTAATGTGAGCTCAATCAAAGCCCTAGGTTTCACCTTTTCAGCCAAAAGTTTTTCGGAGAAAAACTTTTGGCTGAAAGCCTATTCGAGGCCTCGAATTCACATTCAACCCCTTCAGGGTTGGTGTTTTAAAAACACCCTTAATAAAATCTGGGAAAACCGGGACAACCCCGTAGGGGTTGAATTTGAATAGCCCTAGGTGAAACCTAGGGTAAGCTTAAGATTAAATCGATATAATGTCTAATATAACAACGTGTCATAAGATTAGCTCCGATTGTTAGCCCATTGCTTGCCATGCCACTACAGAAGAGCGAGCTGTTCTCCTTTGGGCTGCTTGGCACCAAAAAACCTTGGCTCGTACTTGCCACGATCCTCATATATGGCATAAACGCAATACTCAAATAGTTCTTTCTTGCTATTGCGTTTCCTGATCACCTTGCTACCAATATTGGTGAATCCAAGGGACTTTAAGGAGTCTTCCAGTAGCTTTTCCGTGTGAACCTGTACCCCATAGAAACTGGAATTACCTACAATGTACGACAGCACTGCACCTTTTTTCAGGTTGCTCCGCAAGTTCTGAAGGTGCAAGTGCATGTCATGGAAATATTTCCACACATAGTTTGCCATCAATAAGGCATTCTTTTCTTCAGTTTCCAAAATTTGCGAAACGACCCGTTTTAACGAGTCAGATAGTTCAACCCCGTTGGATTCCCAGTTTTGAAGCCGACTGGTTGCAACACCCCATGTCCCACCAATGGCTTTCCAATCTAATTCACCCGCTTCGCTCGCTGTGTCAAGAAACTTTGTCCAATACATGTAAGGGCGAAGTTCACGGATGTAGCTTATACGATTAGGGTACGGGGGAGACGTGACGATATGCGAATACTTCACGTCATTAATTGAAACAGGTTCCCTACAGTCAGCAAAATACACCGTCGCACTGCCTGCTATGTCTTCACTTGCACTTTGGGCTATCGCATCGACTATTTTTAGGTACCAGAACTCAATCTGCTCAATCTCATACTTTGTCACTTCATCATGAAATGACAGGGAGACATGATTGAAAGCGGCCGCAGACGTTTCAATGATCAACCGACAAAATGCAATCCAGGCTAACGCAGAAACGTCCTCTTTTTTTGGTTCTCCGAACTGGTTAACCAGTGCCTGACGAAGCGCGGCAAGCACTTTCAGGGTATGTTCACACCACCATCTGGTAATGTTGTGTATATCGGGCAACCAATGATCTTGTTTTACAAATTCCTTACATTCTGCCAAAGATAGTTCAATGCCGGCCTTCAGGAACGAAAGTTCATCGTTTGAATAGTGCCGGCATTTGGCATTTCCGAGCCAAATAAGGAACGGGTTTATATCAAAACAATGTGCAGACAACCCGTGTTCAGCTGCGACTAAACCGGTTGTCGCTGTACCTGAAAAGGGGTCAAGAATAAAGGAACTGCCACGGATGTTATCAATGATCTCTTTGACCAGCTTGACAGAATAAGCGGGTGTCAAGCGCAACCATCCATGCCTACCCAGCTTTTTATTGTATTTGAACGTGTAGTCTGAACGCTGGGTGACTTTCATGACTCAGCACTCAGCAATGTTTCAAGTACATCATGGATTTCTGTTTTTATGGCTGTCGATTGACATTCAAAGAAGTTTGCAAGATCATAGCCTAAAACTTGCTCACAAAAAGCATACAGGGATACTTGACTGTTGCTATTGCTGGTGCCAATGAGAATCCCACAACGGTTGTTCCGGTATCGCAGAACAATATCCGAATCAATCTGTGAAGAAAATATGGCGAATACGGGCAAGTAATCGTTAGCCCATGCGACTGTTGCGTTGTCTATATCGGCATTCTGGCGTTTGGAATCCTTGCTCTTGTATCCCTGACGCACTTCAAACACGATGCCGTTAGCAGGTTCGGTCACTTCGTCTAAATCAGCACAATAGTCTTTAATCCAATTCTTAACGTTGGACAGTACCGTTTGATTCTTGATTTCTGAAAGTTTTAACCTACCGTCAAGCGATAACGTTTTTGATTTGCCTGATCGGGTTTTAGCTGTGTAAGACCATGTCGCAAATTCGGGAGATGTATAACCGGTTGTATCAACCAGCACTGCACGGAATAACTGTTCACAGCCAATCCCGATTTGACGATATACGGAGGTCATTCCGCCGGCGGCACGGTGAGCCGCATACATAAGATCAGTATCAAGACCTAACCATGAATAAAAAGGGTCTGAACTGTATAGGGTTTTGAATTCAAACAGTGACAGCCCTTTTTCGCGGTTCCCCTGACCGAACTTTGGCCTATAATTCTTACACTTCCTGATCGGCTTCAAGAATGTTTCGAGATAGAGTTGTTCTTGGTTCTTCATACGCTCGCTGTTTCCGGCTGAAAAGCTAACACAATGCGTTCTTCTGGAATGCCTTGGCTGACCAAATCATCATAAATGCCATGTTCAATGCCATCATATTCAATATAAACCTTGCCATCATGTAACGTGATATAAATAATATCGCCACTGATTCGCCGTTTTCGGTCCCAACCCACTTGCATGAGGAGGTAACGATCTTGGGGTTCATCAAAAACGGCATCCAGCCGAATGTGACCATGTGATGGACGAAACTGTGCATATTTGAAGATAGTTTGCTTTACAATTAATCTATCATTCGTGGTGGTATCCATTGTTGTATCTCCACGGTTTCCAAATCTACGATAATCTTGATTGAGTACAACGAATTACGTGGATAAACGAATTAGGAACTTTCCAAAAAATTAATGTACCCAGTGATGCTATCGCTTGCAGCGATAGTATCACTTTAAAGCGGTAGTCCCTTAAAACCCAGCCTATTCTCGAACTTTCGCCATCCACGTCTAATAGATTTGAGGCCTTATTCGTTTAGGAACAACATTCGTTATACTTAACAACCGTGCCGTGGGAATGCGCCGGTTTGGCTGTTATGGGTAACTACAGAAATTTCCACAAATTCACCACTACAATATTATCGCCTCATATTTCAAAGGCTCTGCACCGACATTTCGCGAATTGATAGGAAATAATCTATTGCCTGTCTCGCACTGGCCACACGTAGCAGGCGTTAGTCTCGCCGCCGAAGTCCACGTAGCCGAACTCGCGGTTCACGACCCACGCGCAGTTCGTAACGGTAGCATACGGGGTAGACGACCAGTAGAAGCTCGGATGTACGCCTGAGAACGCATCACCTTCCTTCCAAGGGCCTGTACCGGCAGCATTGGAGAGTTTAGGCTGGCTATAATTTTCCCTATCCACATATTTCTTATCAATCATCGCTTCCCACTCTTCTTTAGAAGGCAAACGCCACATACCTTGTTTAGAACTGTCACGAAGTCCACATTGTCCACTCGCCAGATTAGCGGCACTTTGCATGGCAGTGTCCCAATCTTGTAGGCCAAAACAATTCGCATTTTTCAGCCATATCAATCCAGTTCGAGTATCTGTGACAGTGCCATTGCCATTATCTATATAGCGATACGATAGGATCGAATACGATAGGATCGAATAAGCCCTACCTTTTTCTACCATACTCCCCTGAATTTCAAGTTGATTATCATTTAAAGTCGCCGTTATAAATAAGGGTTTTTTTGCCCCTTCATTATAAATCTGTTTGGCCTCTTTAACGCCTATTTGAACCACGCCCTTATTTTGTAATTCCCCAAAAAACGATTTGACCCAATCAGCTTGCCAATATAAATTCACTGTGAACCTTTGCATATCGGCATCGTAATGAGTTAAATGCAATACGCCAGCCTGATAATCCAAGTTACGTTGTTTGACTTCATCATTAAACTGTTGTAACAAATTACGTCGCCGTACTTGGAAAGCCGCAGTCGTTTCAAACAGGTCTTGTTTAGGCTGAAGATAAGCCGCAAACTCTCCTGTTGCCATTTTTGTCGGTAGCCGTCTGTCTACTTCCTCTAGCGGAGAAGATTCACCTTCAGGCGGCGTGACTTCTGAAACTCTCGGTGCTTGAGTCGATGAACTCGGTTGCTTGAGATCATCATATATGTCTTGAAATAAATAAAAAGTCGCAATAATGGCAATGGCCGTTGCCAGAAAAGAAATGAACTTATGGTTTTTGAAATACTCTGAAAAAGCCACACCACCACTGATAACAAATAATACCGCTAATATAAATAATTTTAGTGTCATGTTTTTTTACCTTTTAAAATGTTGGGTTACGCTTCGCTAACTCAACCTACATTACTGTGAATCGAATTGATAGGAATCAAATAGTTAGTGCCTCTGTCTTGCGCGCCATGCCCAGAGTAGTAAAACAAACCCACCGCCTTCGCACTTTTACGCAACTTGTCACCAAACGCGTCAATCGCCGACTCCATCGTCATTTGGTCAGCATTCACCTTCAGCGTCACATCAAATCCTAATTCGCCTAATACTTTCTCCATATCACGCGCATCATTGACCGGATTCGATAACGGATCAACCTGATAATTACTATTTCCAATCACCAACGCCACCCGCTCCTTCACCATGTCACGAACATCATTGACTGGATTCGATAACGGGTTAATTTGATCCTTCGTACAAGCAGACATTGATATAACGGAAAAAACTAACAAATTCAATAATAAAAATTTCATTTTGCTATGACTCCTTGGTTATCAAAAACTCTTGAGTTGAGTACAACTGTGAAAATGGGAATGCACCCCATTAAAAATTTCTCCTAAAAAGGAGGATGTCCTCATTTTTCAGCGATTAGAATATACCCATAAAATATTTTGTCAAGCGTCGGTAACAATTTTACAGGGCTACGTCAAATTAATCAGGGCTTCGTCAAAGTCGAAATTAACACATTAATTACGTTGACAACGTCAATTTATCAGGAGTACAAGGCGAACCTTGTACGAAACCGGGCGTGATTTATCAGGAGTACAAGGCGAACCTTGTACGAAAAAACCGCGTTATAAGTTACAAAAGACTTTATTTTTGAAATGTTGTCCGCATAGCGATATCAATTTGTAAATGATTGTTTTTTAATATATTTATGAAAAATTTAAGTTATTTACTTATGTTAAATCAATAAGTTACATTGAACTTTGACAAGGCCTTAAATTAAGCACCCTTCCCGGCTTCGACTTGTGGCGATGAAAATTGTAAATTAAGAATTATTGAATTACCAATTGGTTAATTGATAATATTTTTGGACTAAAATAAAGTCAAATGACAAAAGCGCAATTTGTGACGGTGGCAAGTATAATTTATTGCCCTTGCAGGCGTTGCGGCCGAATTTTGGGTAGTCAAACTCGTGTATTTAGATAACGCTTTTGGAGAATACCAAACCAGTCACCGCTTGAATACAAAAATGTCAAAGCGGCTATCATGGAAGGCGCGGTATTACGAGTCCGCCCGAAAGCGATGACAGTTGCGGTGATTATTGCCGGCTTGTTGCCCATTATGCAAGGGCATGGCATAAGAAAAAATCTATGTACAGGACAAAAATTGTAATCCTTTGATTTTAAAGTATTTCGTGATGCTATCGCTTTTTTGCGATAGTATCACTTTTGCACTTTTAAATCCTTAATAGACTTACTTATCCGTCCATT